>NZ_JBSQVP010000046.1:0-22727 GCF_055136605.1 Aquaspirillum sp.
TGAAAAACTACAACAAAACCATTTGCCAGAAATTGGCGAGATTGTTTTACATACGCAACCTAGTTTATTTGGCTATGTATTTAATCCTGTTAGCTTTTATTTTATTTATAACCCACGGTCTGAGCTAATTGCGGTATGGGTTGAAGTCAATAATACCTTTGGTGAGCATCATGACTACCTGCTTCACCATGAAAGCTTTAAACCTATTCGCTCTGGTGATGTTTTCGCGCAAGAAAAAAAATTTCATGTCTCACCGTTTTACCAAGTCTCCGGTTGCTATTACTTCCGATTTATCACACCGAATAATAATCAACTCACCATTAGCATTGAATATGATTGTGAGACAGATCGAAAACGGGCTTTTTATGCTGTTCAGTCCGGTGAGTCGGCTTTGCTCGAGAAAAAGCATCTGCCAAAATTACTATGGCAATACGGTTGGCAAACCTTATTGGTGTGGTTGCGTATTCATTGGCAAGCCATGAAGCTTTGGCATAAAAAAACGCCTTTTTACGGAAAAAAAGGCCAGATTATTTCTTCTGTGGAGAATTCCTAATGAGTGCATCAACATTAACTGCTGTTGAGATGAGCCATATTCCAACCCACGGACGTTTTTTGTTTAATTTGCTACAGCATATTCAGATTGGCTCTCTCGATTGCTATACACCGAATGGCGAACATTTTTCGTTCTCTGCTGCCGAACCTGGCCCTCATGCTGTTGTTTATATTGGTGATTGGCGTGCGGTGAGTAAAATTATAACGCATGGGGATATTGGTCTTGCAGAGGCATATCGAGATGGTTGGATTGATTCTGACGATTGGACACAGTTGCTATTGCTTGCCCTTTTAAATGAGAAAATTTTATCACCCCTCATTGAAGGTAAATGGTGGCATAAACTGGGCTATTGGCTAAAACATCTGACTCGAGCGAATACTTTACGCGGTAGCCGAAAAAATATCCACGCCCACTATGATTTGGGTAATGACTTTTATCAGCTATGGTTAGACAGCTCGATGAGCTATTCTGCGGCGATGTATTATGGCAATCACAAAACATCGCTGACCTGTGCACAAATCAATAAATATGACCAGATTTTGCAACAGCTGAATATTACCCAAGACAGCCATATTTTAGAAATAGGTTGTGGCTGGGGTGGTTTTATGGAGTACGCAATTGAGAAAACGGGTTGCCGTGTGGATGGTGTGACGTTATCAAGTGAACAAAAAGCATGGGCAGAAAAAAGATTAGCAGAAAAAGGCTTTTCTGATCGTGGAAAAGTTCAATTAACCGATTATCGAAAAATTAAGCAACAGTACGATCATATTGTCTCCATTGAGATGTTTGAAGCGGTTGGCGAACAATATTGGAAAGTTTATTTCCAAAAAATAATGGAATGCCTCAAACCGGAGGGAAAAGCAGTGATTCAAACAATTACCATTGAAGACGGAAGATTCGAGTCATATCGAAAAAATACTGATTTTATCCAACAATATATTTTTCCGGGCGGGATGTTACCTTCGGTGGAAAAATTCGTTGCTCATGCGCGATTACATGGATTTAAAACGAGTAAACCCATTTTATTTGGCCAAGATTACGCAGAAACCTTGCGTCGATGGCAATATAATTTTGAAAACAAACTTGCGATGGTGAAAAACTTAGGTTTTGACGATGCATTTATCCGGTTGTGGCGGTTTTACCTTGCTTATTGCGAAGCTGGTTTTATCTCCGGACGGACTGATGTGATGCAAATAACGCTGAAAAAAGGCTAAAAAATAGCCCTTGCCTTATGCAAGGGCTATGTTCAATCATGCTTAATTAGAAGAACCCTAATGGTTTCGGGCTGTAGCTCACCAAAAGGTTTTTAGTTTGTTGATAGTGATCCAACATCATTTTGTGCGTTTCGCGGCCAATACCCGACTCTTTATAGCCACCGAATGTGGCATGCGCTGGATAAGCATGATAGCAGTTTGTCCACACACGACCCGCTTTAATACCACGGCCCATGCGATAAGCGGTATTGCCATCACGGCTCCACACCCCAGCGCCTAGGCCATAAGGCGTGTCGTTGGCAATCGCCAGTGCTTCTTCTTCTGTGCTAAATGTTGTGACGGCTAACACGGGGCCAAAAATTTCTTCTTGGAAAATCCGCATTTTATTGTGGCCTTTGAACAGGGTTGGTTGGATGTAGTAACCACCAGCCAATTCACCATCCAAATGTGCACGATCACCACCAATTAAACACTCGGCTTGTTCCTGACGGCCAATTTCCAAGTAAGCCATAATTTTGTTCATCTGCTCTTGCGAAGCTTGAGCACCCATCATGGTCTCGGTGTCGAGAGGGCTGCCTTGTTTAATTGCCCGTACCCGTGCCAACACTCTTTCCATAAAGCGATCATAAATTGATTCATGGATCAGTGCGCGACTTGGGCAGGTGCAGACTTCGCCTTGGTTGAAAGCAAACAGCACCAGACCTTCAATAGCTTTATCAAAGAAATCATCATCTTGTGCTGCAACATCAGCAAAGAAGATATTGGGCGATTTACCGCCAAGTTCTAGCGTCGCTGGAATCAAACTTTGCGCGGCGGCTTGTGCAATAACACGGCCAGTGGCGGTAGAGCCAGTGAAGGCAATTTTGGCAATCCGGCGGCTAGTCGCCAGCGGCATCCCTGCTTCACGTCCCAAACCGTTAACAATGTTCAATACTCCCGGCGGCAGCAAATCGGCAATCAGCTCCATCATCACCAAAATACTGATGGGGGTCGATTCTGCTGGTTTGAGCACAACGCAGTTACCTGCACCGAGTGCCGGTGCCAGCTTCCACGCCGCCATCAAAATTGGGAAATTCCACGGAATAATCTGCCCAACCACACCTAAGGGTTCATGAAAATGATAGGCGATGGTGTTTTCATCGATTTCAGAGATCGAGCCTTCTTGCGAGCGTAAGCAACCGGCAAAATAACGGAAGTGGTCAACAGCCAGTGGAATATCTGCATTCAGGGTTTCGCGAATGGCCTTGCCGTTATCGACGGTTTCAACGTAGGCCAAGCATTCAAGATTGGCTTCAATCCGGTCGGCAATTTTGAGCAAAATATTAGAACGCTCTGCCGGCGAGGTTTTCCCCCACTTTTCAGCTGCAGCATGCGCTGCATCCAACGCCAATTCGATATCATCAGCACCAGAACGAGCCGCTTTGGTATATGGCTGACCGGTGAGGGGAGTAATCACATCAAAATATTCGCCACGAACCGGTGGTGTCCACTTGCCATTGATAAAGTTGTCATAGTGGGTTTTGTACTGATGTTTTGCGCCGGTGGTGCCAGGTAGGGTGTAAATCATGCTCAATCTCCTCGTTGTTATAAAACCGACGAACCGTCGATTGCCCTATCAGTATCAATCCTTGTGCCAACTCGAAAAAATAAGCTAGTGTTTTGTTTTTTTGAGATAAATTAAATTACTGCGCTGCAATAGTTCGCGGCATAGTGTTGCAAATTGACACACTGTCACGTGACAGCTGAAACAGCGTAGTTTGGACAACACGTGTAATAACTTTCGCCTCTTACGGCATGGCGCTCTATACTGCCCGAATCAAAACTGTTTCAAAGAAAACAGCTGACCTTTCTTAAGAAAAGAAGGGGAAAACGAGGAGCCGTGAGCCATGTTTTTAGAGTTAGAAGCCTCTTTGCACACTGCACGACAATATTTATTGTCTGACCAAGCCCTACCGCAAGGACTGATCAGTGATCGTCTAGCCCGATCTTGGCTGCGTTGTGCAAAAGCAGGGTTATCACCCAGTCGTACCGTCAAAGATGTGCCAGCATTGCATGACAATCTACTCAAACAACGATTAGAAGAACATCAAGAGTTGGTCAGTCATGCACAACCCGTGATGGAGCATCTGTTTAGCCAAGTGAAGCACTCTAATAGCATGGTGGTATTGGCTGATCACAGTGGGACATTGCTGCATGTGTTAGGTGATGGGGATTTCTTACCAAAAGCCGAACAAGTCGCTTTAGCCCCCGGGGCCTCATGGCAAGAAAATCATCGCGGCACCAATGCCATTGGGACAGCCTTGGCGGAATACAGCGCGATTGCCATCCGAGGGGCCGAGCATTTTTTAGAGCAAAACAGTATCTTAACTTGTACCGCTGCCCCTCTTTACGATCCACAAGGCCAGATATTAGGTGTGATTGATATTTCGAGCGAGGTGCAACGCTATCATCCCCATACCGGCGGTTTGGTCAAAACTGCGGCACAGATGATCGAAAACAAATTGTTATTGTCGCGGTATCAAAATGCCATGCGTTTACATCTCCACCCTCATCCAAAGGGAATTGGTACGGTCGGTGAAGGCATTATTGTGCTGTCAGAACAAGGAATTGGGCACGCGGCTAACCGTGCTGCGTTGGAAATGTTAGAGCTCAGTTATGTTGAGCTATCACAATTTCCTTTGCGCCTGTGGTTAGAACAACAACTGTCGCAACATAGAAATCTGCATCATCTGTTACCCATGTCGTTGGCGAAGGGCAAGACCTTATATGTGCAGGTTGTGTTACCCAATAAAAACACACACGCCACCAGAGACCAAAAAACAGTTCACGTCCAAGATGCTTTGTCTAGGTTGGATACCGGCGATGAGGCGATCCAAAAATTGGTGCATAAAGCGAGAAAAGTTGCAGGAACCGCAATTCCTATTCTTTTACATGGTGAATCCGGTGTTGGCAAAGAATGGTTTGCTAAAGCGATTCATGAAAGTGGCCAACGAAAGAATGGCCTTTTTGTTGCCATCAACTGTGCGGCATTGCCAGAGCAATTGATTGAGTCGGAATTATTCGGTTATACCGCTGGTGCTTTCACAGGAGCGCGACGTGAAGGCTATCGCGGAAGAATTGTGGAAGCACACGGCGGCACACTTTTCCTCGACGAAATCGGTGATATGCCTTTGTCTCTTCAAAGTCGCTTATTACGGGTATTACAAGAACGAGAGGTCACGCCACTTGGCGGCGGAAAAGCGATCAAAGTCGATTTTTCTCTTGTCTGTGCCACCCATCGTAACCTACCACAGGATATTGCCAGTGGCCAGTTTCGGGCCGATTTGTACTATCGATTAAATGGCATGGCGCTGGTGGTGCCTGCGTTACGTGAACGCAGTGATTTTTTGATTTTGTTGCGTAGTCTGTTGCAACAACACAGCCCCGAAAAATTCTGCATGATTTCTCCCTCGCTACAACAGGCGTTACAACACTACAGTTGGCCCGGTAATTTGCGCCAGCTTAATAATGTGATATTGACAGCGGTTACTCTGTTGGAACAAGACGACAATCTAATTGATTGGCCGCATTTATCAGACGACATGCTCACTGCTTTGACACCTCTACCCTCATCAAACCAAACAGCGGATACCACGACTTTAGAGCGACTCTCGCAACAGGCGATTGAACAGGCGCTTTCTGCTTGCGGTGGTAATGTGTCACAGGCAGCACGGCAGCTAGGGATTAGCCGAAATACGCTCTACCGCCGCTTGAAAGGTTAAACCGATTTTTCTTCGAGATGGCTTGCCGCAGCAGCGAGTAATTGACTCACCAAGGGGTGTTGTACTTTTTTGGTAGTAGCAATGGCAAAGAACTGTTCTTCCAGTCCTTCGGATTGGCCGAGATAACGCACACCATAACGCCGTTGTAAATCATCATGCACCCACTCCGGCGCAGGAAACACACCTAACCCTTGAGCACCAAAGGTTTTGAGTAAAGCACTGTCTTCAAATTCACCAATGATATTCGGCACAATGTTGTGTTGTTCTAGCCATAGGTCAATTCGCAAACGCACTGCGGCATGGCGGCTGGGCAATAACATCGGCAGTTGTGCGAGGCATTGCGGTAAGGTGTTGTTTGTATGATTCGAATCGAGCTGAGCCAACAGCGATTCAGTGGCATACCACGCCAGCGCAGAACGTCCTAGCTGGTGGTCATGCAATTTAAGGTTAGGATTGGCCCCCAACGCACGATCAGCTAAAACAACATCTAATTTGTGCAAGGCGAGTTGTCCGCATAGCTCGTCAAACTCCCCTTCTTCAACAATCAATCTGATGTTTGGGAGGCGAATAATGGGGTCAAGTAAGCGGCTCACCACAATTTTTGGTAATCCATCAGAGGTCCCCACTCGCAACAACACATTCGCTTGCTGTGTTGCATCGCGTAAGCGTTGCGGTAATTGCTCTCCAAGCTGAAAAATTTGATCTGCTTGTTGTAGGGCAACACGTCCGGCCGGTGTCAATTCCAACCCCCGCCCTGCTGGGCGCAATAATTCATGCCCAAGTTGTTTTTCAAGTTCACGAACTTGGGTACTGATGGTTTGAATGGCCATTCCCAACCGATTCGCCGCCTTTCCCATTCCCCCCTCGGTTGCCACAACCCAGAAGTAATAGAGATGGCGATAGCTAAAATGTTGGCTCATTGCTAAGCCGCTACCACGTGGGTATGAACTTCTACTTTAAGGGCGCGGGTAATGGCAGCAAAAATTGCTGAAAGATTATTCATAGTCGGGTTGCCTGTGGCAGAAAGCATACGGTGTAAGCTTTTTGCCGGTTTATGTATTTCTTCTGCCAACGATTCAAACCCAACAGTAGCATTGACTAAGTCACGCAAAATCAATTTAGCAGTGTTAGGTTCACCATCAAGAAACAGCGAGATTGCTTCATCAAGTAGAGCTTGGGCAAAAGCAGGATCGGTTTGAATACGCTCCGCTATCGTTTCTCTTACATCACGCTTTTTCATAATGTGAAAATCCCTTTTTTTCTGAATATGACTTCATTTATATCTGATTTTTTAGAAATAAGAAATGGGCTACATTTCGTCTGTCGCGTGAACAACACGCAAATCATCTACACAAGGAGAACAGGCGATGCGTAGTTACCCTAAAAACAGTGAACAATCGGTGTTGCGTTTGTTGGTATTGGTCATGTTGGCCGATGGTCACTTGGCAAAAGAAGAATTGTCTTGGCTGAAAAACCAAAGCCTGTTGCAACGCTTTTCCAACTCGCCAGACGCGTGGGAAACCGTGTTAAACGGCTTTTGTGAAGATTTGAGCTATCAACACAATCTTTCTTGGACTGAAGCATGTTCTTTGGATAATCAAACGCTGAAAAGTCTGCTGCAAGAAGTTGATGATACGGATTTACAAACTGAAGTCTTTAAACTGGCCGTTCATCTTATCGCAGCTGATGAATACATCAGCGAAAAAGAATTTTTTGTCCTGCGAGCGATGTCCACCCAATGGAACATCGACCACCGCGCGATTTTGCAACATAACCAACGCAGCACCTTATCGCAGGAACAACAAAGCGTTGTGGCATTGAGCTTAACTTCTTAACTTAAGGCAAATAACGGAAAGGCAGGGCAATCGATGGAATTTCTATTCCAGCTCTTTATCGGCTACCCGATATGGGTATGGCTCATGTTCTTTTTCGTGGTGATTGCTCTGTTAGCGTTTGACCTTGGGGTATTACACCGCGATCAACATGAAATTGGGGTGGCGGAAAGCTTAAAGCTGTCTGCCTTCTATATCACCCTTGGCCTGTTGTTTGGGGCTTGGCTGTGGTGGTATCAGGGGGCAGAGGCTGGGATGGCCTATTTAACAGGCTATTTAGTCGAGAAATCACTCTCGATGGACAATGTGTTTGTGATCTCTCTGATTTTTACCAGCTTAGCCGTGCCACGGATTTATCAACATCGGGTGTTGTTCTGGGGGATTTTGGGTGTGATCGTGATGCGGGCCATCATGATCGGCTTGGGCGCTTTACTAGTAGCTGAATTCCAGTGGGTGTTAGTGTTGTTTGGCCTGTTCTTGGTCTTCACAGGTCTGAAGATGCTGTTTTCTAACGATGAGATAGAAGTTTCGTTAGATAAAAACCGCCTCTATCAGTTCTTGCGTAAACACTTACGGTTGACACCTACTTTGCATCAGGAGAAATTTTGGGTTCGAGGAGAAGACCATCAATTGGCAAAAGGCTGGTGGGCAACACCGCTGTTCCTTGCCTTGCTGCTAGTAGAAAGTGCGGACTTGGTATTTGCGGTTGATAGCATCCCCGCTATCTTTGCCATCACCCAAGACCCCTTTATTGTCTACACCTCAAACATTTTTGCGATCTTAGGTTTACGGGCCCTGTATTTTGCGCTCGCGGCAATGGTGCACCGCTTCCACTACCTAAAATATGCGTTAGCTGGAGTGCTAGTGTTCATCGGTATTAAAGTGGCACTGGTGTACTTTAATGGGATTGACCTGATTAGCTTGAAGATTCCCACATGGTTATCTTTGAGTGTTACGCTCAGTCTATTGACCTTCGGTGTGTTGTACTCGCTACATAAAACACGCAACCAAGAACAACCTAAAACCACGTGATCCTCAACATGCTTTAAACCGCCCCAACATCGGGGCGGTTTTTTTATTATGGGCTGTCAGGAATAAGCGAAACCGTTTTTCCTGTTAATTCCCGTGCCAAGCGCGTGGTATTGCGGACGGCAAGCGCATAAATCGACAGTTGCGGATTGGTGCCAACGCTTGTTGGAAAAATCGAGCCATCAATCACTGACAAATTATCGACCTGCCAATGTCTACCATAGCTGTTGACGACCCCTTTTTCTTCTCTCGCACTCATTGCACAGCCTCCCATCACATGGGCGCTGACCAATTTGGCTTGGAGTGTGGCTAACGGTAAGTCAGCAATCGCCTGTTGTGCGGCTTGCCACGAAGTATAAGGGTCAGCTTCTTCGTGGATGGGTAACACTGATTTTGCGCCAGCAGCGAATTGGATTTCTGCCATGCTCAACCAAGCACGTCTTACCCCATCCCACAACGCATCAGTCATCACGTAATCCAATACAGCCGAACCATCAGCGTTTAAGAAAACTTGCCCTCCTTTACTATCAGGGTGAAAACCATCCCGTAACAAGGCGATCATGACGTGAAGATGGGGGTATTGCTGCATCAACTTCGCATGGCCTTCACCGTGTCCCTGTAAAGTCACGGCGGCAAGCAGGGGATG
The DNA here is from genome assembly GCF_055136605.1 of Aquaspirillum sp. Lineage (NCBI taxonomy): Bacteria > Pseudomonadati > Pseudomonadota > Betaproteobacteria > Neisseriales > Aquaspirillaceae > Aquaspirillum > Aquaspirillum sp. Next base: position 9,036 of record NZ_JBSQVP010000046.1, read on the forward strand.
TACGGGAGGCACTTCCAGCTTATAACCAATCGGACCATCAATGTCATCACGATGTAAAAAGTGATCCGAATAAACAGTTTGTGGCGCCCCTTGCCATGCTTCGATTTTGTTTGGCATCACAGCGGCAGACAAACAGACTGGATGCAAAAAGGTTCTTTTACCTAATTGGCTGTAAGGATCAGGAAATTGGCTGCGTAATAGCAAAGCAGGCGATCCAATCGCACCGGCTGCAACAATAAAATGCTTTGCCCGAAACAAAACGGTATGACCCGGTTTGGGAATGCGGCCATCACTGCCGTGCATCGCCACCGCCCGCAGCACTTCTACCGTCCCTTTACGTTCAATAAACCGTTGTGCGCGCAGGCGAGTGTAAAGTGTTGCGCCTGCCGCCAGCGCAGCGGGAATGGTGGTGGTTAACATCGAGCGTTTAGCATTGGTCGGGCACCCCATGCCACAATATCCAAGATTCCAACAACCTCGGACATTGCGCTTTACCCGCCCGACGCTGAGCCCGAGTTTTTTACAGCCTCGCTCTAACACTGCATTGTTTGCATTGGGATCAGCCTGCCACGGTCGAATATCCAAATAGCTTTCTACCTGTTCAAACCAAGGTTTAAGCTCAATCGGACTAAATTCGCGCATATCTAAATGATCGCGCCAATAGGTCAGCGTTTCCGTTGGCGTGCGAAAGCTGCTTGTCCAGTTGACCGTGGTTGAACCGCCAACGGTTCGACCTTGAAGAATGGTAATCCCCATGTCACGGGTTTTCTGTGCAGCGGCTTGTTGATAAAGCGTTGAATAGGCATTGGCCTCATTCATATCGAAATCGACTGAGGTTGCCAGTTGGCCTTCTTCAATAATGGCAACATGTAACCCTGCTTCAGTTAACAACTTAGCCGCCATGCCGCCACCGGCGCCTGAGCCGATAATAACAACATCGTATTCCGCCTCGACTGTCCCCGGTAACTCGGCTGCATCAATCACCCGCCAACCGGCGGATAAACCACTGCGGTAAGGATCTGGCGTCACGATCTATTCCCCCTTTAGCATATTGTTTTCATTATTTTTTAATATGGGGTGGCCCAGGATAACCAATGTGTGGCCATGTCTGTTGATCGGCATACCACGCAGCAAAAACCACGGTTTTTAATCCTTGATAGCCTGCCCGTAGATGTGTAAACGAACTGTGCCGCCAGTCCTGTAAAAACGCATCCACCTCTTGCCGTGTGGCGTCTTGCCACGGATGAGAGACCCCAGCAATCACATGACGAAATAAGCGCTTGCGTAATGCCTGCAACAATACATTGAGCGCTTCTTGCTGTTCATGGGCAAGATTGGCCAATACGCTGTCTAACTGATGCAAAAACCGTTCTACATGCTGGCGAGGCATCGACACTGGCCATAAGGGATGCAACACCGCAGGCGCCAAAGCCAGCCAAAAAGCTTGTTGTTGTGGTTGAAGGATTTGCCATCCCCCATCGGGTGGCGGAAAGTGAGCCGGATGTGGTGGATCATCCCATGTGGTGATTAAGCTGCCAGCGCCAGCAATGACCACCGATGCAGCGCCCCACTGTAGGAAACGGCGCCGAGTAACCATGCCTCTCCCCCTTTTATTTGCGTAACATTAGACGCAGTAGTGTATTAACCAGTTTGCCATAGGGCGGGCTTAGCCACGGCAGAGGAGAATATCGTCCAACCTCAAAAACAGGTTTGAGCTTGCTAAAAGTTAAAAACCCCTCATAGCCATGATAATGCCCCATCCCTGACGCGCCAATGCCACCAAACGGTAAATCATCCTGCGCCACGTGTAAAACAGTATCGTTAATGGTCACCCCACCGCTATGGGTATGTTGTAAAAAACGTTGAATCCGTTGTCGGTTACGATCAAACAGATATAAAGCAAGCGGACGGGGCTGAGTTTGTAAACAAGTCAGTACCTCTTCTTCGGCACGATACGTCACCACCGGCAAAATTGGCCCAAAAATTTCCTCCTGCATCAGTCTCATGCTCGGGTGGGTCTGACAAACCAAATAAGGCGCCAGCTTTTGGCTGATACCGAGATCTTCTTGCGCAGGATTGATCTCTATCACCTCCGCACCTTGTCCAACAGCTTCTTCCAGCAAGGCGTGTAATCGTTGTTTATGCTGTGGATGAATGATGGCAGTGTAATCGGGGTTATGTTGCAAGCGGGGGTAGTAACGGCCTACGGCACGTTGATAGTGTGCAATAAAAGCAGCTTGTTGCGACTCGTGAACCCAAACATAATCTGGCGCAACACAGGTTTGCCCTGCATTAAGCAATTTCCCCACCGCAATTCGCTCCGCCGCGTGAGCAATGTCTGCATCCGATGCAATAAACACTGGCGATTTACCGCCGAGTTCTAAGGTAACCGGCGTTAGGTTTGTCGCAGCAGCTTGCATCACTTTGTGCCCTACCGTTGTCGAGCCGGTAAAAAACAGATGATCCCACGGTTGTTGGGCAAATGTTGCTGCGACTGCGGCATCACCCGTGATAATCGCAATTTTGTCTTCACTGAAATAGCGATGAAATGCTTGTTGTAACACGATTGCCGTTTGTGGCGTGTATTCCGAGAGTTTTAACATGGCTCGATTTCCTGCGGCTAACGCAGCAACCAACGGGCCGAAACTCAGATAAAGCGGATAGTTCCACGGCACAATAATTCCCACCACGCCCAATGGTTGCGGCATCACCTGTGCCCGCGCCGGTTGAAACCACAGCGAGACATGACGTTTCTCGGATTTTATCCAACGAGGTAAACGCTTTTTTGCGTCCTTAATCGCCTGTAAACTGGGAAAAATTTCCGCCAACTGTGTTTCAATCACACTGCGGTGGCTAAAATCGGCAGCCAACGCCTGTTGTAAGGCGTGTTGATATTCCAACAGCAGTTGAGCCAGCGCCGTTAAATCGCCTTGCCTTTGTGCTAGGGTGGGATAAGGGTGTTGCCGTGCGGCACGCTGTTGTTGGGTAAAGCAGTGCTGCAAGCGAATAAAATCCGACTCCATAGTTTCCTCGTGAGATCAAAACGAATCATCTGTTTGTTATCGTTATCGCGGCTTGTCTCATTCAAGACAAACAAGCGTTTTAATGAACTTAACTGCTCTCTTTCAGAAAAGCAACGTACACCATGTTGATTGATTTTTTTCTTGCCTTACGTCAGGCCGCTCTACCCGTCAGCCTAAAAGAATTTCTGTTGTTGCTACAGGCGATGCAGGCACGGCTGGCTTTTGCCTCGATTGATGAGTTTTACTACCTCAGTCGAACCGTTTTAGTGAAAGATGAAAAGTGGTTTGATCGTTTTGACCAAGTGTTTGGCCAATACGTCCACGGGATTGAAAGCACATTGCAAGACCTGAAAACCACTCTCCCAGAGGATTGGTTACGCAAACAGGTCGAGAAATTTCTATCGGAAGAAGAGAAAAAAGCCCTCGAAGCGTTGGGCTTTGATGAGCTGATGCGGCGGTTACAAGAACGCTTAGCAGAACAAAAAGAACGCCATCAAGGGGGCAATAAATGGATTGGCACCGGCGGTACCAGTCCATTTGGTGCCTATGGTTACAATCCAGCTGGGGTACGGATTGGACAACATGAATCACGCCATCGCCGTGCGGTGAAAGTGTGGGATAAGCGTGAGTTTCGTAATTTGGACGATCAAGTTGAGTTGGGTACACGTAATCTCAAAGTGGCGCTACGCCGCTTGCGCGAATTTGCTCGTGAGGGGGCTGCGGATGTTTTAGATTTGGATGCCACTTTACGCGCCACGGCCAGACAAGGCGGACTCTTAGATTTACAGTTTGTGCCTGAGCTGCATAACACGGTCAAGGTATTGGTATTGTTTGATATTGGCGGGTCGATGGATGATTATATCCATACCTGTGAAGAACTTTTCTCAGCAGTCCGAAGTGAATTTAAGCACCTTGAAACCTATTATTTTCACAACTGCGTGTATGAAAAACTGTGGCGCGATAATCAACGCCGGTGGCAAGAAACGGAATCCACATGGGATGTATTGCATCGTTTAGGACAGGATTGGAAATTGATTCTTGTCGGCGACGCGACGATGAGCCCATACGAAATCCTATATCCGGGCGGCAGTGTTGAACACCATAACCAAGAAGCCGGTTCAGTGTGGTTGGGGCGTTTGCTAAATCATTTTCGACACGCTGTTTGGTTAAATCCTGTCGCAGAACCGATTTGGGAAATGACAGGTTCGATTCGTCTTATTAAAGACGCGATGCAAAACCGCATGTTCCCCTTGACAGTGGAAGGGCTAGACCGCGCCATGCGACAACTCCGCCACGGCGCTACCGCGTTGCCACAGGCCGTACCGAGTTAAAACTCACAGGGAGCGGTACAACTTATCTCATGGTGCTGTTTGGGATGGAAAAACTGGAGAAACTCGGCATGAAGCAACAAACGCGGACTGGCTAACTGTATGTCGGTAGGTGCATAAAAACGATCACCAATAATGGGATGACCGAGCGCCAGCATGTGAACCCGTAACTGATGTGATCGTCCGGTTACCGGATAGAGTGCAACACGGGCGCGGGTGTCATCCTGCTCTAAGACACGGTATAGCGTTTGCGAGGGTTTGCCATCTTGAAAGCAGACTTTTTGTAGCGGGCGTTTTGGCCAATCACAAATCAATGGTAAGTCAACTTCCCCCTGTTTTGCAGCCAATACCCCTGACACTTCCGCGAGATAGCGTTTTTTGGTTTGCCGTTGTTGAAATTGAATTTTTAAGCTGCGCTCGCTGTTTTTGTTCAAGCTAAATAACAAAATACCTGAAGTGTCCATATCCAAACGGTGGACTAATTCTGCGGTTGGATATTGTTGCCGAACACGCGACCAAGCACTGTCATAATGATTGGGGTCACGACCCGGTTGTGACAGTAAACCCGCTGGTTTGTTGATGATGACAAAGTCTGGATCGATGTGGAGCCATTCTAGTGGTGCACAGGGGGGTGAATAGATAAATGGCTCAGTATTATGTGGCGGCATATTCTTATGAGAGATGACGAGCTGCATCCATACGTTCGTGCAGAATCCGAATAATAGCAATGCCGTAGGTTGTTAAACGAAAGTATATTGTATGGCGTTCAACATTTTGACGGCGATAACCTGAGCGAATGTAGTCACAAGCAGGTGCAATCTTGGGTGTTTGTGCTAACTCAGAAAAGGCCGACGTGAGAAGATCAATATAACGATTCGCTTGTTCTCTCCCCCAGTGTTGGTTGGTATAAAGCCAGATGGCTTCTAAATCACGCTCGGCAGCAGGACTCAGACGATACTCAGCCATGTTGTTGGCTCATCTTTTGTTTAAAAGCCTCTGCATTAAAGGGCTTGGGTTCGCCGCTGGCCTCGCCTTCAATCAACGCGGTACGAATTGCCTCCATTTCAAGGCTGCGTTCTTGCTCTCGCCGAATCAAATCACGAATAAACTCACTGTCATTCGTATAACGCCCTGTGCTAATTTGTGCTTTGATCCAGTTATCTTGCTGATCGGTCAAGGTAATGGTTTTACGAACAGTTTTCATGGTGGGTGTCCTGTTGGGTTAAACCGCATCAATATTCATACTATTGGTGCAATATAGTGCAAGTCAGCACCAATTACCAGTACCAAGAAAAGAGAGTTAAATCAGATCGTTTTGTAATACGATGGTCATGACCAAGAGCGAAAAGCCTGCAGCAATCAGATCATCCAACATCACCCCGATACCACCCTTGACCCGACGATCAAGCCAGCTAATTGGCCAAGGCTTAATGGTGTCAAAAAACCGGAATACGATAAAAGCCACCGACCACGTCATGGCATTGGTTGGCAAGAAGGACAGCAACAACCACATAGACACCATCTCATCCCACACCATACCACCATGATCGGGATGCCCCAACGCCTTGCCTGTGATCTCACAAATCCAACAACCCACCAAAAATGCCGGAATACAGGCCCATGCCAGCGCCTGTTGCGTAAACCCCAACAACAAAAAGGCGGCAAACATGGGTAAGGCAAACAGTGTTCCTGCCGTACCCGGCGCCGAGGGAGCTAGACCGCTACCAAAACCAAAGGCGATAAAATAGGCAGGATGAGAAAGGATGAAATTCCAATCAGCTCGTCGCGAAATGGTCAAAACCGGTCCTTTCTATCGGCATCGGCTGCCCGTGTGTATCGAGCACCACCGTACCGGTATGAGCCGCTTCGACCTGACCAATACGAGAAACAGGAATGCCAATGCGATGAGCCATATCAACGATGTTTTCTCTGGCCGAGCGGGGCGCGGTAAAACACAACTCATAATCATCCCCCCCTGCCAGTGCCCACTCCGGTTTAAACCATGCGGCATCTCGCCACAGCGCATTCACCGGTATCTGATCCCACCACAGCGTGGCACCAAGCCCACCAGAGCGTTGCAAAATATGGCCTAAATCCGCCAACAAACCATCTGATACATCAATCGCAGCATGGGCACAGGATAATAAAGCTTGTCCTAGCGCAACCCGTGGCTCTGGTTGTTCTAATGCAGCGAGGGCCTGTTGCTGCTCAACAGACGTGAGCGACAGTTGTTGTTGTCGGCAGGCCAAGCCAATGGCAGCACTGCCGACCGTACCACTGAGCCAAATATCATCGCCCACCTTCGCTTGATCGCGCCGTAGGGCACAGCCTTGTGGTGTTTCCCCGATAATGGTGACTGACAAAGTCAATGGCCCGCGTGTGGTATCTCCACCAATCACGTCAACCTGATAGCGATCAGCAAGTGCAAAAAACCCCCGAGCAAAATTCGCTACCCAATCTTCATCCACCGCCGGTAAAGCTGCGGCCAACAACACCCATTTTGGCGTTGCTCCCATTGCAGCCATATCAGACAGATTGACCGCCAAGGTTTTATGTCCCAGCTTAAACGGGTCAACATCTGGAAAAAAATGTCGACCCGCGACCAGCATATCGACAGAGACATGTAGCTCATGCCCCTGTCGTGGGCTGAAAATCGCCGCATCATCACCAACCCCAAGTCGAGTATGCGACACAGGGCGGGTGAAATAATGACGGATCAGTTCAAATTCATTCATCGGCAGGCATAGCCGCAGGACGCGGGCGACGCTGGGCTTGTTTTTCTTCGGCACGTACTTCTGCGGCCAATTTATCCAGTACGCCGTTTACAAAACGGTGGCCATCGGTACCGCCAAACGTTTTAGCAATTTCAATTGCCTCATTGATAATCACTGGGGAGGGGGTTTCTGGATGACGCAGCAGCTCTAACGCCCCCATCCGTAAAATCGCTCGCTCAACGGGGCTGACTTCATCAGGTGCCCGTTCATAAAAACGAGCTAATGCCACATCAAGATCGCTGTGATAGTTAATCACACCGAACAATAAGGTACGGAACAACGCTTCATCTGCTTTACGAAAACTGTCGTTTTCTTTCAGATGCGCTTCAATGGCAGAGGCGGTGAGGCCATTGAGTTGCCATTGATAAATGCCTTGTACGGCAAACTCACGAGCACGGCGGCGGGCGGTTTTCATAATTCGATCAATCCTCGTTGTAAGTTGGCCATTTCCACCGCACATTGCGCACATTCACGCGCTTTGTCTAAACGTGCCAAAGCTTGTTCATCGTTTTCGGTTGTTAAAATACCGTTAGCGATGGGAATATCAAAATCGAGACCCACACGGGTTACACCGCTGCCAGACTCGTTAGAAACCAGTTCAAAGTGGTAGGTTTCACCACGAATCACGGCGCCCAAAGCAATCAGCGCATCAAAACCTTCTTCTTCCATCATGGCCAAATTTTGCAAAGCCAGAGGAATTTCTAAGGCACCGGGAACACTTAACAACACAATGTCCGATGGGCTGACACCTAAGCGAATCAGCTCATCAAGACAACGATCGCGTAAACCATGACAGACATCTTCATTAAAGCGAGCAACAACAATGCCAATTTTAAGGCCGGTGCCATCGAAATTTGGCGCCAGCGTAACGATATCGGAATGCATTACATTCTCCACAAGAAAAGATCAGAATAAAAAGCGGGTTGTGCTCAATTCATTGAGCAGGGCACCATCGCGCCCTGCTGACAATAGGTGTTACAACAACGAGCCATCGGGTAAAACATAACCAGACACTTCGAGATGAAAGCCCGTCATGCTTGGAATTTTCAACGGTTTGGACATCAGGCGCATTTTACCCACGCCTAAGGTGCGTAACATTTGTGCACCAATACCGTAGGTTTTTGGATCCCATTTTCTGGCAACAGCAGGGGCCGTGTTAGGGAAAGTTCGCGCCAGCAAATCATCGCCCGATTCTGTGCTGTGCAACAAAATCAGCACACCTTGTTCAGATTGTGAGAATTTTTGCAGCACTTGCGGCACGCTCCACGAATGGGAGTGTTCGTCAATATCGAGCCAATCGACCACTGATAATGGCTCATGGACACGTACTAAAGTCTCATTTTCTGCCGTGATCTTGCCTTTAACGATAGCAAGATGGGTTGCCATACTGCTTTCATCGCGGAAAGCATGGAGAATAAACTCTCCCCAAGCGGTTTTCACCGGACGTTCTGCAACATGGGTAATCAGGCTTTCGGTTTGGCTACGGTGGGCAATCAAGTCAGCAATCGTACCCACTTTTAAGCCATGTTCTTGTGCAAAGGCGATCAATTCCGGCAAGCGCGCCATCGTGCCATCATCGTTCATGATTTCACAAATCACTGCCGCCGGTGTTAACCCTGCCAAACCCGCTAAATCACATCCGGCTTCGGTATGGCCTGCCCGCACCAACACCCCGCCGTTTTGCGCCTTGAGTGGGAAGATATGCCCGGGTTGCACAATGTCGGAAGGCTTCGCATGACGTGCAACCGCTGCTTGAATTGTGCGCGCACGGTCTGCAGCGGAGATACCGGTTGAGACACCCTCGGCAGCTTCAATTGACAAAGTGAAGTTGGTGCCGTGGGACGAGCCGTTGTTATTGACCATTAATGGCAGGTTTAACTGCTGGCAACGCTGCTCGGTCAAGGTTAAACAAATCAAGCCCCGCGCATATTTCGCCATAAAGTTAATCAACTCTGGCGTCACGAAATCAGCGGCGAGAATAATATCGCCTTCGTTTTCTCTGTCTTCATCGTCCACTAAAATCACCATTTTACCCATGCGGATATCGGCGATGATTTCAGTCATTGGTGATAAACCATTCATTATGCGGCACTTTCTGGTTGATACATTCTTTCCACATAGCGAGCAATCAAATCAACTTCTAAGTTCACTTTTTCGCCTGTGTTCAGATGTTTTAATGTCGTGTTCTGTAAGGTGTGAGGAATCAAATTGATCGAAAAACGATTGCCCTCAACCCGATTGGTGGTCAGGCTCACGCCGTTAACAGCAATCGACCCTTTGGCAGCAATATAGCGTGCAAGGCGTTGAGGTGCGGCGATGTCGAGTTCCCAACAGTCACCAACCGGCTCAAAACGCACCACATCGCCCACTCCATCGACGTGCCCAGAAACCAAATGCCCCCCCAAACGGTCGGCAAGACGTAAGGCTTTTTCTAAATTGACTTCTTGTCCTGCGTGTTCCAAACCTGTGGTGCAGTTGAGCGACTCACGCGATACATCAACCTGATAGCCTTTCTCAAACAGCGAGATCACAGTTAAGCACACGCCGTTGTGGGCGATGCTGTCGCCAAGCGCGACATCCGATAAATCTAAGTCATTGCTGGCAACGGTAAGCCGCAAATCTGGACCGCGTGATTCGACAGCAGAAATCAACCCAACGGCTTGAATAATTCCAGTAAACATAAAACGGGTTCCTTAATGTCAGGCGGAGAGACAGTGCATTTTATGTGCTGCTACGTGCGTGTTGTTGGAAAAATTCTGCAACAAAGCGATGTAGGATAGCTTGCTCCACTTTCTGTTTTTGGCTCGGTGGGATACCAATTCTCACCATCACTAAAGCGTGTTTTTCATCCACAATTTGAATCGAGGCCCGAGGTTTTACCGAAGGGCTGTCAACCATGTGCATGGCTTCCATTTTGGCCATGAATTTTTGTGCCTTTTCCATAAAAGGCGCACAAATATCGGTAGCAGCGGCCATCAAAATGGCTTCAGCCTGTAATAAATCCGCTTCCACTGCCAACGGCACACTGACCACGTGGACGGTGTATTCCTCGCTAAAATCTTCACGAAATACAGTATGTGTCAACAATAGGCTGTTTGGAATGGTGAATAAGCGCCCTGTCAGTTGGTGGGCATGGCGGCCGGGGCCAATTTCCATCAGCGTGGTACCAAACAAATTAAAGTCGATCACCCGTCCGCGCAGGTTGTTGATCTCGATGTGATCGCCAACAGAATAGCACATGGCAATGGCAGCAGCAATCGCCACCAAAGAGACAGCGACGGTTTCAATTTCGCGGAACCAAATAATCACAAACAACAACAAGCCAATGATTAACAGCACATTCCGCAAATTAACCGCCCAGCGCCGGCGGGTTTCCAAACTCAGTTGAGTTTGTCGCATCAGGGCGCGGCCAGTGAGGGTATTGGCCACGACTAAACTGATGAGCAACACCAAAGACCGGATAATATCCGGCCCCCACTGGTTAGGCAGACTTTGTATCAGGTCCCGAATGGGAGCGGTCCATTCAATCATGACAGTTTGACAGAATGTTCTCGAGTTTCATGGAAGGCGATATCGGGCCACCGTTCTTTGGTTAAATCAAGATTGACGCGGTTAGGCGCTAAATAAGCCAAGCTGCCTGCCGCATCTTCCGCCAAATTATGCACCAGACTATTTTGGAACTCATCGAATTTCTGGCGGTTGTCACAGCTCACCCAACGGGCCGACCAAATCGGGCACGAACCAAACACCGCTTCAACACCATATTCTGTCAACAAACGATGTGCCACCACTTCAAACTGCAACACCCCTACGGCACCTAAAATCAAGTCGCCGCCATTCATGGGTTTAAACACCTGTACGGCACCCTCTTCACCAAGCTGTTGCAGGCCTTTTTGCAGTTGCTTCAATTTCAGTGGGTTTTTAATACGAACACTGCGGAATAACTCTGGTGCAAAGAAAGGAATCCCCGTAAACGCCAGCATTTCCCCCTCGCTAAACGAGTCGCCAATCTGAATGTTGCCGTGGTTAGGCAAACCGATAATATCCCCCGGCCACGCTTCTTCAACAATCTCGCGATCATGCGCCATAAATGTCACGACTGAACTGGCAGCCACATCGCGATTGAGCCGCAAGTGTTTGATTTTCATGCCACGTTCAAATTTGCCTGAGCACACACGCAAGAAAGCAATCCGGTCGCGATGTTTCGGATCCATATTGGCTTGGATTTTGAAGATAAAACCACTGAATTTATCTTCTTCAGGGGCCACGCTACGCACCGTGGCATCGCGTGGCGAAGGGGCTGGCGCCCATTCAATTAAAGAATCAAGAATTTCTTTAATGCCAAAATTATTGATCGCAGAGCCAAAGAAAACAGGCGTAAGTTCACCGGCTAAAAATTCTTCTAAAACAAAAGGATGGCTGGCTGCCTGCACCAATTCAATTTCATTGCGTAGTGCATCCATTTCCAACGGAAAAAGCTCGTCTAACCGTGGGTTTTGCAGGCCTTCGATAATATCAAATTCATGCGGTAGACGTTCTGCTCCAGCTTCGAACAGCACCACGCGATCATTTAATAAGTCGTACACACCACGGAAATTTTTCCCCATTCCAATGGGCCAAGTAATCGGGGCGCAACGGATTTTGAGGATATTTTCGACTTCATCTAATAGCTCTAACGAATCGCGCACCTCACGGTCATACTTATTCATAAAGGTGACGATTGGCGTGTCGCGTAGGCGACAAACATTCAGCAATTTGATGGTTTGCTCTTCTACCCCTTTAGCAGCATCAATCACCATCAAGGCCGAGTCCACCGCCGTCAATACACGGTAGGTATCCTCAGAAAAGTCTTGGTGACCGGGGGTATCAAGAAGATTCACCACATGGTCGCAGTAATCGAACTGCATCACCGAGCTAGCAACGGAAATCCCCCGCTGTTTCTCAATTTCCATCCAGTCGGACGTCGCAAACTTGCCGGATTTTTTGCCTTTGACGGTACCAGCGGTTTGAATTGCACCAGAAAAAAGCAATAATTTTTCTGTCAGTGTGGTTTTACCCGCGTCGGGGTGGGAAATAATTGCAAAGGTACGACGGCGTGCCGCTTGGCGGGCAACAGGAGAAAGCTCAGTCATCGCAAATTCATCACAGCGAGAAAAACCTAACACTTTACCAGATTTAACCGTAAACCTCGCGGCTGACAGGTTGTTAGCCAGAAAAAATTAGGGGCACACACTCAGTGCACCCCTGAATTCAGCTAAACATCAGCCAGCCAACGGTTTCGCTAAAATTTCTCGGGTCGCAGCACTTCCACGTCTTGCAAGAAAGAAATCATGGCGTAGTTCTGATAGAACTTGTCCTGAATAAATTGCAAGGCTTTTAATGCCACTTCGCGCTGACAAATCACTTCAACACGAATATTCGCTGCCTCGCCCCACGTGGCATCACGGACACCACGACTCCCCCGCCCACGCACATCGGACACGGTGTAGCCTTTGATGCCGAGTTTTTCTAAATCTTTTAGCAAAGCATGTTCAACAGCGGCTTCGGTAATAATGGTTAACAGTGTGCGATTTTCTAGATGATCCATCGTTATGCCCCAAAGAGTGTTTCAGCCAGATAGTGATAAAACGGGATGCCAAGCATGATGTTAAATGGGAACGTCACCCCCAAAACTGTAGCAAGTGACAAGGCTGGATTCGCTTCAGGAATCGCTAACCGCACTGCCGCTGGCACTGCAATATAGGAAGCACTCGCCGCCAGTGTCGCTAACAGCGTCATTCCACCGATAGACAGCCCAATCAAAGCCCCACAGCTAAGTCCTAAGACAGCGGAGAAAAGCGGCATTAACACACCAAAACCGATGATAAAGATACCACGTTGCCGTAAATCTCCAGCTTGCCGTGCCACAATCAGTCCCATTTCCAACAGGAACAACGCTAACGCCCCTTTGAATAAATCAAAGAACACACCTTTTACAGAAGCCAATCCCTCTGGCCCTGCGGCCCAACCAATCAACATCCCTCCGAGCAATAAGGTTACCCCTTTTCCCAAAAAAGTTTCATGCGCTAGTGCTTTCCACTCGGTGTTTTTGTTGATGCCACGTACCAGAATAATGCCTACCATAATGGCCGGCACCTCCATGACAGCTAAGAAAATCGCCATTTGCGATTCAAAGAAAATGTCACGCGAGGCGAGCCAATCGCTCCCCACTGCAAACGTGGCAACACTCACCGAACCATAATGTGCCGCCATCGCCGCAGCATTGGCACGATCAAATTTGCCAAAAGTTATTAAAATAAAAAATGCGATTAAAGTTTGTAATACCCCAAGCGCAATCACGGCGCCGAGCTGAGGTAATAACGGTAATAAATCCTGTTGTGCCAGCCCCTGCCCACCTTTCAAACCAATCGCTAACAGTAAAAAAACTGAAAGAGATTCATATAATGAAGCAGGTAACTTGAGCTCTGAGCGCAATAGACCAGCAATCAAACCAAATAAGAAAAACATCACCACTATATCCATACCATCTCCTTATCTGTCACAGAAAACGTTGGCACGATACCACGA
>NZ_JBSQVP010000047.1:0-19178 GCF_055136605.1 Aquaspirillum sp.
GCCAAGCGTCGCGCGGAACTCGCGGCAAAACGCGAAGCCGAACGCCGAGCACGAGAACAAAAACTGGCAGAAGCCAAAGCCGCCCAAGCACGCGCTGCCGCCCGAGCTGAGGCAAAACAAGCACAACAACATCGCGCTGAAGTGGCTCGTCTTGAAGCGGAAAAGCGCCGGTTTGAACAAGAGCAAGCAAGCCAAAAAGCGCAAGAAGCGCGGGCAGCCAAACAAGAAGCCGAAGCAGAGCAAAACAGTAAAACCACACCGCCGCCCGAACCCACCGCTGCAGGGCGAGGGTTTGCTGCCTTAAAAGGCAAAATGCGCCTCCCCACCTCGGGAGCCATCACGGGGCGTTTTGGCACTCGGCGCGGTGAAACCAGCACAGTGTGGAAGGGAATTTTTATCCAAGCGCCGGCTGGACAAGCGGTGCGCGTGGTGGCTGAAGGCCGTGTGGTGTACGCCGATTGGTTGCGTGGTTTTGGCAATATGGTCATTGTCGATCACGGCAATAGTTATATGAGCATTTATGGCGGCGCAGAGGCGTTATTGAAACAAATCGGTGATCGTGTTCGCGCAGGTGATACGATTGCCACCACCGGTGCCAGCGGTGGGGCTGCGGAAAGCGGTTTGTATTTTGAACTCCGTCATCTGGGACAGCCCATCAACCCTCAGCAATGGGTCGGTGGTTAAAGAATACGATCAAGGAATCAGCAATGTCGAATTTACGCAATACCTTTGCTTTGGTGACGGGTGGGGCCGTACTCGGTGCGGTGCTCACGATGAGCGTGTCTGCAGTGGCAGAACGCGAAGCCAGTGCACCTTTGCCATTGAATGAGCTGCGTACCTTTGCCGAAGTGTTTGGCCGCATCAAACAAGATTATGTTGAACCGGTTGAAGATAAAAAACTGATTAACGAAGCGATCAATGGCATGTTGACTGGGCTTGATCCCCATTCTGCTTATTTAGACCCTGAAGCCTACAAAGAATTACGAGAAGGCACACAGGGCGAGTTTGGTGGCCTTGGGATTGAAATTGGTTCGGAAGACGGTTTTATTAAAGTCATTGCCCCGATTGAAGATACCCCTGCTTTCCGTGCGGGCCTGAAAAGTGGTGATTTGATTGTCAAAATTGATGAGACCTCGGCGCGTGGGCTGTCAACGACCGATGCAGTGAAAAAAATGCGCGGCAAGCCGGGGACAAAAATTGCCCTGACCATTGCCCGCAAGAGTGAAAATCGCACCTTCACCGTACAAATCACCCGTGCCATTATCAAAACCAAGAGTGTGCGTTGGAAGTTATTAGAGCCCGACTATGGCTATGTGCGCGTTGCACAGTTCCAAGAGCATACCGTTGAAAATCTGGTTGATGCCTTGGTCGCGGTGTCGAAAGACAATAAAAAACCGCTTAAAGGGTTGATTATTGATTTGCGTGATGATCCGGGTGGTTTATTAAATGCAGCGGTTGGGGTCTCGGCGGCCTTTTTGCCGAAAGATGCGCTGGTGGTCTACACCGAAGGCCGTGCTCCTGATGCCAAAATGCGCCTGACGGCATCGGTACAAAATTACAGCCGTAAAGGAGAAGACCCTTTAAACCGCTTACCTGCTGAAATGCGCGATATACCGCTGGTGGTGTTGGTGAATGCCGGTACAGCATCGGCATCTGAAATTGTGGCAGGGGCACTGCAAGACCATAAGCGTGCCGTTGTTGTGGGGGTGCAAACTTTTGGGAAAGGCTCGGTGCAGTCGATTCTGCCGTTGGGATCTGCTGGTGGGATTAAATTGACCACTGCGCGTTATTTCACACCAAATGGTCGTTCTATTCAGGCGAAAGGGATTGAGCCTGATGTAGTGGTGGAAGAACAAATCACACAAAAAGCGGCAGCAAGCGCCCAAACCCCATTGCGTTTACGCGAGGCAGATTTAGAACATCACTTAAGCAACCCAAGTGATAAACCCACACCGAAGTCGGTTACACCGTTAACACCAGTGGAACAAAAAGAGGATAAACCAGAATCGACGGTTAACCCACGAGACCCCAATCCGAAAACAGATAATCAACTGGGACAGGCCTTAAATATCCTCAAGGTGCAACGCATATTGGAAAGCAAAAATACCAATCCGGCAAAACCGTAGTTGATGAGGTGTAGCAAAGGATCAGGGCGCACAATGCTGCGCCCGACTTGCATATCTTTGCGCTTGGACGAATACTGGAAAGCAAAATCACCCGCCCTACCCGACCAAAACCCCAGTTAATGATCCAGAATATCGTGCTGGGGCGTTTGATGTGATGTGAGGAGGACTTGTTATGCCACACCGCCGCCCGCCCGTTCATGAACTGTTTAAGTGCCACGACATCGTTTTTCACCCCTTTCCCCCCGGACAGGCGGAACAAGCTGCACAGCGGTTACAACATATCTCAGGCGTATCGGCGCTGGCCTTCCCGCATCAAAACCGAGTGTTAGTCACCTATGTATTAGGGGAATCGTCGCTGGCTGCGCTGTTGCAATGGCTACAGGACGAAGGTTTTCATATTGACAACAACCTCTTGCAAAAGCTGCATCATGCTTTGATTACCTACTGTGAAGCAGTGCAATTAGAAAATCTGGCAGAACCGGCCAAGCCCACCAAGAGCCATGAAGCCTACTCAAAAGTGTACGAGCAACATTTGCATGGCGATCATGACGACACACCAGAAGAACTCCGGCGTGCCTTGTAAACTATCAAATTACAATTTAGTAATCGTGGCGAACCAGTGCAGCAGCAAAGAAACCATCGGTGCCATGTTGATGGGCGGTGAGGTTGAGATACTCGTCAGGCATCGTCAGATCGACCCGTTGTGCGGCTAACAGCTCATTGGCGGGAAGCAAGCTAAATTGCGGATTGTCAGCAAGGAAAGCTCTGACGATTTCTTGGTTCTCCGCTGGCAGAATACTGCATGTGGCATACACCAAACGGCCACCCACTCGCACTAAACGAGAAGCCGACTGTAAGATATTGCGTTGCAAAGTATTGAGTTCTGCAACCGATTCCGCGTTTTGCCGTAATTTCAAATCAGGATTACGGCGCAAAGTGCCCAAGCCTGAACACGGGGCATCGACCAACACCCGATCCATTTTATTCACCAAGCGGCTGATACGGCTGTCGCGTTCATGTTCAATCCGTTGTGGGTGAACATTCGACAAACCAGAGCGTGCTAGGCGCGGTTTCATCTTGCTTAACCGTCCCTCAGCGACATCGAACGCATACAGACGGCCTGACGATTGCATCATTGCCCCCAGCAACAGGGTTTTGCCCCCAGCACCCGCACAGAAATCGGTCACCATCTCGCCGCGCTTTGGCGCCAGCAACAAACCTAATAATTGGCTACCCTCGTCTTGCACTTCGACTTTACCGCCAGCGAATAAACTGTGTTTATTCAAAGCAATTTTGTCTTTTAAGCGGATGCCAAACGGTGAGTACGGCGTGGCTTCAGCAGCAATCCCTTCACGCTCCAGTTGTGCTAAGACATCTTCACGCTTGGCTTTGATGGTATTGACCCGCAAATCTAACGGGGCAGGCCGTTGCATGCCACGACCTAAAGCCAAAATGGCTTCATCGCTCATGCCACTGCCTTGCAATGAGGTCACGGCCCATGGTGGTAATTCCGCTTGTTCGGAGAGGGTCAATTCAGGATGAGCGCCTTTTAAAGTCACCACCCATTCTTTTTCATCACGTCCCAAATCATGCTCAATCGCCCGAATAGGAACACCACGCAATTTAATCAGCGCCGCAATCGCAAAAGCGCGAGGGGTATCGTATGGGGCAATCAAGGCGCGCAGATAGGACAAACGGCGCAGCGTGGCAAAGACCGTTTCTGCAATATGATGGCGGTCGCTGGCGCCCAATTTCGGATGGGTACGGAAAAAATGCGACAACACAGTGTCTGCCGGATGTTCAGCAGGCAAAACACGGTGTAATGCACTGACAATCGCCAGTAAAGGAATTGGGGAGGAAGAATCAGCCATGGGCTTGGGGTCTTTCTTTAGGAGGGCGTTCCAGTTGGGTTTCGCCGTTAATACTGAGAAAAATCAATCGTTGATCGAGCGTCAGCTCGGGGCTATGCCGCCGAATGCGTAAAGGAAGATTGGCAAATTGTGGGGCAAACCAAAATTCGGTACTTTCCTGGTCGGTTCGGCTGGCGAGATGGAATACCGGAATCGAGTGTGATTCTAGGGTAAAAGTCGCCTCGCCGATCACGGTCAGAGGATAATGATAAAGTTTGCGGCCATTGGTTACCGCTAATTCTTGTTGTAAAACTGATGCACCCTGCAAGGCAATATGGAATGCCACGCTGAGAATATCTTGTGCCGCATCAGGCAGGGGACTGAGGTGTTCCAGCTGTGCACCATAACGCAACTGTTGTTGCGCGTAATCAAATTCAGCCTGCTCGCGCACGTGTCCTTTGCGTTCACCATAAAATCGCTGCGGTTTCAGGCCATTTTTCTCTATCTGGCCCTCACTCTGATACAGCAGCGGACGGCTAAACACCGGCTGCAATCGCAACTGTAGCTGGTAATGCACTCCCTGTTGTTGCCAATTCAGCTCGGCGAGTCCTGCCAATAAATTGCCATAAAAAACCTCATAACGCAGCAAAGCCTGTTGGGGGAACACTGCTACATCGGCTTGCGCTGATGGTGGCTGTGCTGCGGTCGCCGCATCGGTTTCTGCGGGTGTTGCAGCAACGGCTGGGGATGTTTCGCTCGGCTCAGGGATTGGCTCGGTGAGCGTGGGTGATGGCTTGACTGGCGGGAGGGTGATGTTTGCCTCAGCGACAGCGGGGACAGCAGGCGGTGGTGCGGTGTTGACTGCCACGGTTTGCTGAACCCATGTCACCGATAAGGGGCTGATAGGGACGGCGACCTCGGTTGCCGGCAGTTGCCATCCCCCCTGTGTCAACACGATTGCATGACACAGAAGGGACAGCCCGATTGCCACACTCAGCGGCATCCGCATGACGTCAGGCCTACACCGTTACCACTCGATTGCCACGAATTTGCAAGCGCCCTGCCACAAAATCAGCTACCGCTTGCGGATAAAGCTGGTGCTCAATGGTTAAAACCTTAGCTGCTAAACTATCGGCATCTTCATCATCTGCCACACTCACCACCCCTTGCGCGACAATGGGGCCATGATCCAACTCGGCAGTCACAAAGTGCACGGTGCAGCCAGCCACTTTACAACCCTCGGCAATCGCCCGTTCATGGGTATGCAGTCCGGGGAAAGCTGGCAGCAGTGAAGGGTGGATATTTAACATCCGTCCTTCGTAGTGACGGGTAAACTCGGGCGTCAGAATCCGCATAAAGCCAGCTAACACCACCAAGTCGGGCTGATAGCTGTCGATACAATCTGCTAAGGCTTGATCAAACGCCTCGCGGCTTGCAAAAGCTTTATGGTCAACGACCGCAGTAGCGATACCGCGTGCGGCAGCCCAAGCTAAACCGGCGGCATCTGGTCGGTTCGAAATCACCGCTGCAATCTGGGCACCGCTGATTTGCGCGTCCACGATGGCCTGCATATTCGAACCACGACCAGAAATCAGAATCACAACATTCTTCATTACTTACGCCACTTGGGTTTGATGTTCGTCGCCCTGACGTGGGCGAATGTGGCCAATACGATAGACCGTTTCGCCTTGGGCTGTTAAGAAGGCAGCGGCACGTTCGGCCTCTTCAGCGGCAACAATCACCGCCATGCCAATACCACAATTAAAGGTACGGTACATTTCTTGGGCATCCACATTGCCCTCTTGCTGCAGCCATTGGAACAGTTTTGGTAAGGTCCAACTGTTGGCATCAATTTGTGCCACCGTGTTGGCAGGCAACACGCGAGGGATATTTTCAGTCAACCCGCCGCCAGTGATATGTGCCATCCCTTTGACTGTCAATTCTGCCATCAAGGCCAATAAGGGTTTGACGTAGATACGGGTTGGGGCGATGACCGCTTGACGCAGGGTCGTGTCACCATCAAATGGGGCATCCAAATCTGGCTGTGCACGGTCGATGATTTTGCGCACCAAAGAATAACCGTTGGAGTGAGCACCGTTGGAGGCTAAGCCCAACACCACATCACCCGCCACAATGTCGCGGCCAGTGATAACTTTGGCTTTTTCAACCACACCGACAGCAAAACCAGCGAGGTCATATTCACCCACAGGGTACATACCGGGCATTTCTGCGGTTTCACCACCGATTAACGCACATCCGGCTTGTTCACATCCGGCAGCAATGCCTTTGATCACATCGGTTGCACGCGGTACATCCAGCTTACCGCAGGCAAAATAATCTAGGAAAAACAGCGGTTCTGCACCTTGCACCAAAATATCATTGACGCTCATCGCCACTAAATCGATACCAACGGTGTCGTGTTTGTCCCAATCAAAGGCCAATTTCAGTTTAGTGCCGACGCCATCGGTACCCGATACCAACACGGGTTCTTGATATTTTTTGCTGATTTCCACCAGCGCGCCAAATCCCCCCAAATCGCCCAAAACTTCTGGACGCATAGTGCGTTTGGCAAACGGTTTGATGTTTTCAACAAGTTGGTCACCGGCATCGATATCCACGCCAGCATCACGATAACTGAGGGAGGTTTGGCTCACAAAAAGACTCTCTTTCTTGCTAATTAAATTCTGTGGTGTAATTTGCTCTCATGTTGCGCCGCAAGAAATCGCGAGCAGTGAAGCAAAAACTGCCGATATTTTAACAGATTGCGCGCACTCTCTTTCCCTGTTTGCTGCGAGTGTAAAAGATGGTTGCTTCTCGTCGTGCCTCATCATGGTGGATTGGTCTGGCCATCACCTCGGCATTGTTGTTATTTGGGATGCTGATGTATTTCCTCGGCCCTATTTTGACACCGTTCGTCACAGCAGCGGTGTTGGCCTATATCACCACCCCCTTGTCACAGCGTTTACAGCGTCTTGGTTGTTCGGCGGCGGTGGCGGCGGTGTTGGTCACCTTATTATTGGGGATTGGCGTGTTGCTGATGTTGTTGCTGTTGTTACCCATGTTATTGCAACAAGGCCATTTATTATCAAACCGACTGCCGAGTTTGGTGGATTGGCTACAAAATACCGTTGCACCGTGGGCAGAGCAGACATTGGGGTTCACAGTACAACTCGATATCAGCGGTTTACGGCAAGTGTTGGTGGAGCATGTCGATGCTATTCGTCGTGCTGTCGGCAACACCTTGCCCGCGCTAACGTCGCAGGGCTTGGCATTATTGGCTTTTTTGGCCAACTTAATTTTGGTGCCGATTTTGTTTTACTACTTTTTGCGCGACTGGCAAGCGGTGGTAGATCGTTTTACTCGCCTGATCCCGCCACGCTGGCAACAGCACACCGATCGGATCGCGGCTGAACTTGACCGTGTATTGGGTGAATTTTTGCGTGGGCAATTATTGGTGATGTTATTGATGGCGCTGATCTATGGCGGCGGTTGGTGGTTAGCGGGGTTGCAATCGGGATTAGCCATCGGGGTTTTTACCGGTTTATTGGTATTTATTCCGTATGTCGGTGCCTTTATTGGGCTAGGATTGGCAACAATCGCAGCGATTTTACAAGGCGACGGTTGGAGCTTGTTGCTGGCGGTGTGGGGAATGTATGCCTTCGGCCAGCTGTTAGAAAGTTATCTGATTACCCCTTATTTAGTGGGTGAACGGATTGGCCTATCTCCGTTAGAAGTCATTTTTGCTCTGATGGCATTTGGCCAGTTGTTTGGTTTTGTGGGGGTGATGATTGCCTTGCCTTTGGCTGCGATTGTGCGGGTTTTATCAGTCGAAGGACTGCAACACTATTACGCCAGCCGCTTTTATCAGGGTAGAATGCCCCCTCGATGTTTGTGAGTGCGCCGTTTTCTTTCACCTTTTGACGTTTCCGGTACCGCCTTGGATCAATTAGTCCTCGACCTCACGCCGCCGTCTTCTCCGGCCTTCGATCATGTGATTGCTGAATATAATCAGCAGATCATCGCCGCGTTGACCGACCCCTGTGGGGAGCGTTTTATCTACCTATGGGGTGAACCCGGGGTGGGCAAAACTCATCTGTTAAAACAGTGGGTAGAACACGCTCATGCAATTGGACGGGCGGCCATTTATCTGGATGCTCGTAGCGAGAGCCTGCCCGACTTTGCCCGAGAAGCCCGCTGTGTCGCTGTCGATCATGTGGATGATCTCACCCCAGATGATCAAATCACCCTGTTTTCTATTTTCAATACACTGGTCGATGGTGAAGGCCAGCTGTTAACCGCCGGTCGTATCCCGCCACAACAACTCAAACTGCGTGATGATTTACGCACCCGTTTGGCGTGGGGCTTGGTGTTTGAAGTGCATACCTTATCTGATGCTGACAAATTAGCCGCTTTGCGCCGCCATGCCCGTTCGCGGATGGTGGATATTCCCGATGATGTGTTTGCTTGGCTGATGAATCACTGGCGGCGGGATATGGCCAGCTTGATTGATATGGTCGATGCGCTTGACCATTATTCTTTGGCACTCAAAAAGCCAATCACTGTTCCGTTTGTAAAAAACATTCTCAAGTCACGTTTTAACGTCCAACGTTAAGGCCACCGCCAACTTGGCTTGCTTGGCCGTGGTCGCCCTTTGTTGTGGAAAAATATGTCATGAATAATCTCGCTTTATTTGATTTGGATAACACCCTGCTGGCTGGCGATTCAGATGTCGAATGGCCGCGTTTTTTAATCAACCAAGGGGTGTTAGACGCTGAGTATTACCACCGCGAGAATGACCGTTTTTATCAACAATACAAAACCGGCACCCTCGACATCTACGAGTTTCTCGACTTTCAATTGGCCCCTCTTACACGGTTTTCACGGCAAGAACTGGATGCCATGCACGAACAGTATCTGGCGCAACATATTCGGCCTTTAATGACCACAGCGGGTCAGGCTAAAGTCGATGAGCATTTAGCCACTGGCGATACCGTGATGGTGATTACCGCGACCAATCGTTTTATCACCGCGCCGATTGTGGCTGCGTTTGGTGTGCCTCATTTGATTGCAACTGAATTAGAAGAACGGGCTGATGGCAGTTTCACCGGCAAACCACGCGGCACCCCGAGCTTTCAAGATGGCAAAATTATTCGCCTGAATGAGTGGCTGGCGGCACAAGGCCGTCGTTTAGAAGACTATCCTCGTTCCTATTTCTATAGTGATTCCCGCAACGATATTCCCCTATTAGCAGCGGTGACCGACCCTGTGGTGGTCGATCCAGACGAGGTATTACGCGCCCATGCCGAGATTCAGGGGTGGCCGATTGTGTCGTTCCGCGAAGGTGCCTCGCAATGAGTACCGACGCTTTAACCCAACTGTTACAACGGGCAGAAGCGGTTTTAGCGCGTTTCGAGGCCACGTTGCCACCGCCTTTACCCGAGATTGACTGGCAAGCCACGGCTTTTCGCTGTCGTAAGATGGTGGGGGGGCGTTGTTATCTCGAAGCTGTCCCACAGCCACACAGCGTACCGTTGACCGATTTAACACACATTGATCGCCAAAAAGAACGCTTATTGCGTAATACGGCGGCGTTCGTTGCCGGTCGTCCAGCGAATAATGTGTTGTTAACCGGTGCGCGTGGTACGGGAAAATCGTCTTTGGTGAAAGCGTTACTACCGCAGTTTGCCGCTGAGGGTTTGCGGTTGATTGAAGTCGATAAAACACAGTTAGTGGATTTGCCGGATATTGTGCAACTGATTGCCGAACGGCCAGAGCGTTTTATTTTGTATTGTGATGACCTCAGTTTTGAAGAGGGTGATGACGCTTACAAAGCATTAAAAACCGCTTTGGACGGTGGGATTGCTCGCCGCTGTAACAATGTATTGGTCTATGCCACTTCAAATCGCCGCCATCTGATGCCAGAACGGATGCGCGATAACCTAGAACATCAGCTTGATGAAGAGGGCGAAATTCGTCCGGGTGAAACAACAGAAGAAAAAGTGTCGTTGTCCGAACGTTTTGGCTTGTGGTTGTCGTTTTATCCGTTTAGCCAAGAGGATTACTTAGCGGCGGTGGTGGTGTGGCTAAATCACTTTAAGTTAAAGATGAATGCTGAAACCGAAAAAGCAGCTTTGCGTTGGGCGTTGATGCGTGGTGCGCGCAGTGGGCGGGTGGCATGGCAATTTGCTTGTGATTGGGCTGGCCGTAAACCTAAAGAGCGTAAGGTGGATTTACTCTAAATGCGCGACTTCACTCCATTTAAAAACCGTTTGTTGAAAAATGCTCGTCATCTCAAGAAATGGGCCAAGCGGCAACAAATCGAATGTTACCGGCTTTACGACCGTGATTTGCCCGAGTTTCCGCTTGCCATTGATTTGTATGGTGAGCGTTTGCATGTGGCTGAATATGATACTGGCTGGCAAATTGAAGAAGCCGAACATGCCCTGTGGGTGCAAGCTGTATTGATTGCAGCATGTGACGTCTTACAGCTCGACCCTGCGCTTGCTGCTTTTAAGACCCGCCGCCGCCAAAAGGGATCGGATCAATACGAGAAAACCGGCCAACTTGGCGAAAATTTTGTCGTGCAAGAAGGTGGTCTCAAGTTTTGGGTCAATTTGGATAATTACCTTGATACGGGTTTGTTTCTTGATCACCGTCCGACCCGAGCGCAAGTACGGAACGAAGCCGCCGGTAAGCGATTCTTGAATCTGTTTGCTTACACTGGGAGTTTCACCGTGTATGCCGCCGCGGGTGGAGCAGTCGAAACCACCACCGTGGATTTGTCGAATACTTATCTCGATTGGGCCCACCGTAATCTGATTTTGAATGAATTAGATGGCCCACAGCATGAGCGTGTGCGGGCGGATGTGTTGCAGTGGTTAACAGATGCAGTCGAAATCGGGCAAAAGTTTGATTTGATCGTGATGGATCCCCCCAGTTTTTCTAACTCGAAAAAGATGTTAGAAATTTTGGATGTACAACGCGATCATGTTCGTTTGGTTGAACAGGCAATGCAGCTGTTGAGCCCGACAGGTACGTTGTATTTCTCGAATAATCTACGTGGTTTCCAACTCGACTCAACATTGGCTGAGCGTTTCAATATCCGCGACTTATCCGCACAATCCGTCCCAGAAGACTTCCGCAATCGCAAGATTCATCAGTGTTTTCGTATTCAGAAAAAATAATTAAGTAAGGTGCATCACCCTGCAAGGGCGATGCACCAAAAATATCTCCAATATTTCTGGCACTACCCCCTCCTTGCTTTGTCATTACAATCCATCCCGCCTCAATCATTCCCTCATCCATCATGCGCTTTGACCTCCCACCCCAGCTACTTTCTATCCTATTTATCAGCCTCGGTGCCAGCACCGGTGCTTGCTTCCGCTGGTGGTTGGGGTTGCGCTTGAATGCACTATGGCCAACGTTGCCGTTAGGCACATTCATAGCAAACTGTGTCGGTGGGTTGTTAATGGGATTGGCCGTTGCCGCGTTTGCTTGGCTACCTCCCATTCCACTTGAATGGCGATTAGGGTTAACCACTGGCTTTCTCGGTGGTTTAACCACCTTCTCTACCTTTTCAGCAGAAGCCATCGGTTTATTACAAGCTGGACATTACCCCGCCCTATTGCTGCATGTTGCCAGCCATGTGTTAGCCTCGCTGACTTTAACGTGGTGTGGTTTGAAATTAGGGCAATGGCTATGGGCATGACACGAATTAACGGACAGCAACATCATCTGATCGAAACGACAGATCGAGGTTTGGCGTATGGGGATGGTGTGTTTCGGACGGTGCAAGTGCAACAAGGCGTGCCGTTGTTGTGGCAATGGCAATGGCAGCGGTTATGCCACGATGCCCAGCGCTTACAACTTCCCCTGCCAGAGGAGGCGTGGTTACAACAAGAAATTGCCCTCGCCAGCGCTGATATCGAACGAGCCAGTGTCAAAATTCTCCTTACCCGAGGCAGTGGCCCACGCGGTTACGCCATCCCAAGCAACACCCAAACCCAATGTATCATCCAAGCTAATCCGTGGGCGGGGTATCCTGCTCGCTGGTATGAACACGGCGTTGCACTCTATCCTTGCCAATTGCAACTGGCTCGCCAACCAAAGCTGGCGGGAATCAAACATCTGAATCGATTGGAACAAGTGCTAGCGCGCAGCGAATGGCACGATCCTCAATACCAAGATGGTTTGCTATGCGATAGCGAAGGGTGGGTGATTGAAACTTGCATGGCCAATCTATGGTTATGCGAAGGTGGACAGTGGGTCACGCCTCGCCTGAGTCATAGCGGTGTGGCTGGGGCAGTGCGCAGTTGGTGGATAGATCAGTTAACACAAGCAGGGCAGACGGCAGTAGAAGCTAACATCAGCTGCGAACGATTATTCGCTGCGGATGAGGTGTGGCTCTGCAATTCTTTATTGGGCTTGGCGCCGGTAGCGGCAATCGGTGATCAAACATGGTCAAGCTGGCCGCAGGGGCGACATTGGCAACACGTCTATGAACACTTCCTCATGCCGAGTGGCGCAACACTCAGCCCACGGTAATTGGGCCAACTGCGCTGCCAATTGCTGTTGTAATTGTGGCAAATCACTGACGGCCTCGTAGATTTCCATCCAAGTGTCGGTTTGTTGTTGACGACATAACAAACGACCATGAATCCCTGTTTGTTCTGCAACAGCGTTCAATAATACTTGAACTAACGGCAAAGCCTGTGCAGCATCCAATACCTGATAGTAAACATACACCGAAACTTGCATACGCAATCTCGCCTTATTCGTTAGGAATTTCAAACATGCAGATGAAAAAACTGGTTGTGATCGGCGTCGGCTTAATTGGCGGATCGTTAGCCTTAGATCTCAAACGTGCCGGTGCCGTCACACAGGTAGTTGGCGTGGGGCGGTCATGGGATAACCTCGAGCGCGCCTTACAACTTGGGGTGATCGATCATGCCACACAATCCGCAGCCGAGGCGGTGGTAGATGCCGATATTGTCTTATTAGCAACCCCAGTCGGCCAAATGGCAGCTCTACTACAACAAATTGCCCCCCACCTCGCCCCTCATACCATTGTTACCGATGCTGGCAGTACCAAAAGCGATGTCTGTGCTTTGATGCAACAATATTTACCGCATCACCTAGCTCGTTGTGTCCCTGCCCACCCTATCGCAGGTTCGGATCTATCAGGTGCCAGTGCCGCCCGCTATGGCTTATATCAAAACCGCAATGTGGTGTTAGCCCCCTTTGCCGAGACCGACGCCAGCGCTTTGGCCGAGATTCATGCGATGTGGCAGATTACTGGCGCACATCTGTTGCAGATGACAGCCAGCGAGCATGACGCGGTATTTGCAGCCGTGAGCCATTTGCCGCACTTATTGGCCTTTGCTTATGTTGATATGGTGGCACAAAAAGAGAATGCCGAGCGTTGTCTTGCCCTCGCAGCCAGCGGTTTCCGCGATTTCACCCGCATTGCCGGCAGCCATCCAGAAATGTGGCGTGATATCAGCTTGGCAAATCGTGATGCCTTACTGGCCGATCTACACCGTTATCAAGCGGCACTTGCCTCGTTAACCCATGCGTTGGAAAACCATGATGGCGAGGCCTTGGCCACACAATTTCAACGTGCTCGCCACGTCCGTACCCAATGGGAACATCAACAGCGTTAATCGATCCTGTGGCTTGCCAAGCAACGCGACACAAGGCACGATGACGCGCTTTTTGAGTGAGACAAACCATGTCCGCCATCCAAACCCATCCAGCTAATCTCGATTATGCCGACTACATTCGGCACCACATTCGTACTGTCCCCGACTGGCCCCAAGCCGGGGTGCAGTTTCGTGACATCACCCCCGTGTTACAGAACCCAAAAACCTTTCGTATTTTGGTGGATATTTTTGTGCATCGCTATATGGACTCTGGCGCAGACCTGATTGCAGGTTTAGATGCTCGGGGTTTTATTTTGGGGTCGGTGGTGGCGTATGAATTGAATTTAGGGTTTGTCCCGATTCGTAAGAAAGGCAAACTGCCCTATCTCACCATCAGCGAAGAATATGAGCTGGAATATGGTAATGCCACCGTTGAAATGCACAGCGATGCCTGTCAACCCGGGCAAAAAGTGGTGTTGATTGACGATCTTGTGGCCACTGGTGGCACCATGTTGGCAGGGGCTCGTTTGTTACAACGCTTGGGTGCCGAGATTATCGAAGCCGCCGCCATCGTGGATTTACCCGAGCTTGGCGGTTCGAAATTGATTCGTGAGCAACAATTACCGTTGTTTACCGTGTGTGATTTTTCTGGTCATTGATTGGCTAATTGCGCGGCAAGAAAATCCATTAACACCCGCACACGATATGGGATGTGACGATTGCTGGGCAATACGGCATAAATTTTAGGACGAGGACAGGGAAAATCGGTTAACACCGTTTGCACTTTTCCCTGTGCAAGCCAATCCGCCACAATAAAATCTGGCTGACAGGTTAATCCTAAGCCTTGCGCTGCAGCCTCGGTCAACACATCACCATTATTCGCCGCAAACTGACTGCGAATGGGCACCGTTAACCAATGTTCGCCCATCCAAAATTGCCAACTTTGGCGTTGTCCACTCCGTACATAGGCAAGGCAAGTGTGATGCTGCAACGCTAGGGGATGTTGTGGTTCGCCGTATTGCGCTAGATAGCTCGGGGCTGCCACCACCGCCAACCGTGTTTCTCCTAATACCCGCACAATATCGCTTGCTTCAGGTTGGGCGGTGATGCGGATAGATAAATCAATACCTTCTTCAATCAAATGGGCGTGGCGGTCGCTGTATTCGGTTTCAAGTTGCACTTCCGGATAGTGTTGAGCAAATTGCAACAATAAGGGCGTGAGCCGCTTTAAGCCAAAGCTCAACGGCACACTCAAGCGAATATGCCCACGCGGCGTATGACGCTCAGCGGCAACCTCACTCTCGGCACTGTCTAACATGGTCAAAATCACTCGGCATTTCTCTAAATAGGCGGCGCCTGCCGAAGTTAATGTTAAACGCCGTGTGCTACGCACCATCAGCTTGACACCAAGATAACGCTCTAAGGCCGCGATTTGCCGCGTCACCACCGACCGCGCCACATTCATTTGCTGGGCTGCGGCGGCAAAACTGCCCAATTCTGCCACTCGCACAAAGGCTTGCATGGCATCTAGTCTGTCCATTGTTGCTCATCCAGCAATAAAGAATTGTTGATTGTCGGCTATTTTGCAGCAAATAGAGCCGGTACAGTAGCACCATACTTTATCGAGCCAGCGACGATGCAAACCACTCAACCCATTTTATTCGTGCCTCACGGCGCACCAACGATGGCACTGCAGCCCGGTGCGGCAGGGATGGCGTTGGCTGAACTGGGTCGGCGACTGACCACCCCACGCGCCATTGTGATCATCAGCCCACATTGGATGACTGCCCACCCGACAGTGGGATATGCCCATCGGCCAGCAACAGTGCATGATTTTTGGGGATTTCCTGCTGCGTTATACCAGCTTCACTATCCGGCAACCGGCTGCCCCGAGGTGGCCACGTTAGTCAGTAATTTGCTGCAAAGTCAGGGCTTGGTGACAGAACAGGCAGCGAAACAAGGATTAGATCATGGGGCATGGATTCCCCTGCGCTTATTGTTCCCCGAAGCCTCGGTGCCGGTGGTACCGCTGTCATTGGTGGCCAATCCAGACCCTCGCTATCACTTTCAGCTCGGGCAGGCACTGGCGCCGTTGGCACAACACAATATTTTGCTGATTGCCTCCGGCAATCTCACGCATAACTTGCGCGATTTTCAGGTGTCACAGCGAGAGAGTGGGACAGATTTGCACTATGTCACCGCTTTTTCGGCGTGGATGGCACAGCGTTTAGCCGAGCAGGATTTGCCTGCTTTGTTTGACTACCGCCGCCAAGCCCCTGCGGCACAACGTGCCCATCCAACGGATGAGCATTTATTGCCGTTGTTTATCGCGCTTGGGGCTGCCAGCCGCCACCATCACCGGCCACAGGCTTTTCATCGGGGTATCAGTGATGCCGTGATTTGTATGGATGGCTATCAATGGCCTGTTAGAGAGAACGCATAATGAACACACACTACACCGCCACGGCAAAAGCGCTACATTGGCTGATGGCCGTTCTATTGATCGGCACCCTCTCGGTAGGTTGGTATATGACCGATTTGGCGTTATCGCCACTCAAACTACAACTGTATTCATGGCATAAATGGGCAGGTGTGACGGCATGGTGGCTGTTGCTGTTGCGGCTAGTCTGGCGGCATCGCCATCCGCCGCCTGCCTTACCCAATACCATGCCAGCAATGCAACAAACCCTCGCCCATGCCGGTCATCTGCTGTTGTATCTGTTGATGTTTAGCATTCCTTTATCGGGCTGGTTAATGAGCTCGGCCAAAGGGTTTCAAACTGTGTATTTCGGTGTGTTGCCGTTACCGGATGTGATTGAAAAAAGCGAATCAGCTGCGGCACTGCTGGGTAATTTACATGGTTTACTCAATTTGCTGTTGCTGGCGGTGCTCGCTGCCCATATTGCGGCAGCCCTAAAACATCATTTCATCGACCGCGATGCTATTTTGCGTCGTATGTTGCCAGATTTTGGAAAGAAAAAATCATGAAAAAAGCGTTGTTTACCGTGTTATTCAGCAGTGTCGTTGCCAGTGCAGCCTATGCCGCGCCCTACACTCAAATTGACAGCAGTAAAAGCCGAGTTGAGTTTGGCTATCGTCAGATGGGCGTTGGAATGCAAGGTCATTTCAAACGGGTACAAGCACAATTACAACTCGACCCAGCACAACTTCAGTCGGCAAAAGCACAGATTGATATTGACCTGAACAGTATCGACACCGGCTCAGCCGAGGCCAATCAAGAAGTGGCTGGCAAAGCGTGGTTTGATAGTAAAACCTACCCCACAGCACGTTTCATCAGTAAAGAAGTCAAAGCGGTAGGGCCACAGCAATATCAAGTCAGCGGTACCTTGACTATTAAAGGCCGCAGTCAACCGATTATTGCCGCTGCCACACTCACTCCCCAAGGCAATCAAGCCCTGATTAAAGGCAAATTCCGTTTTAAACGGTCAGATTTTGCGATTGGTGAAGGGGTATGGGCCAGCTTTGATACGGTCGCCAATGAAATCGACGTGCAATTTCAGTTTCTTGCCAAATAACCCTGTTGTTTCTTTTTAGGAGATGTTCCATGTTATCCGTTCGCCGTTTAGCTGCTGTCTTAGCCTTGAGCACTGTGATCACCGCTCCCGCTTTTGCTGCACCCGAGACCTATGTGATTGATAACAGTCACACCTTTCCACGTTTTTCCTACAGCCACTTTGGTTATTCCACCCAAGTGAGCCGGTTTAATAAAACCACCGGCACCATTTCATGGGACAAGGCCAAAAAACAAGGGAGCGTGGACATCACGATTGATATGAAGTCGGTGGATACCGGTTTTTCTGTGTTTGATGAGCATATCCAAGGCGAAGATTTCTTAGACACAGCGCGTCACCCACAAGCCAAATTCACTTCTAGTAAAGTGGTATTTGAAGGGGATAAACCGGTGGCGATTGAAGGTAAATTGACGATTAAAGGCGTAACCAAACCCGTGACCTTAAAAGTCACCTCGTTCCACGCCATGCCACATCCAATGCTGAAAAAAGATGCAATCGGTGCCAATGCCACCACCACCATCAAGCGCTCTGAATTTAATGCAGGTAAGTATGCCCCTCATGTTGGGGACGAAGTGCAAATTGATATTGCGGTTGAAGCCATCAAACAGTGAGCGGCCACGGGCCACTAAACTCACTGCCAAAGCGGAGATAAGCCTGTTCTGCGGCGGCAGTGAGAAAGCGTTGACCGAAGTTAGGCGGGCAGGTGTAGCAGTAGGCTTGCCCCCCACAACGAAAAGCCAGTGTTACAGCATGTAAGTAACCACGGTCTGCCGGCGGTGAATGAGGGTGGTAACGGAGATCACCCAAAATCGGCGCACCCAGACTTTTCAGTGCCACACGGATTTGGTGGGTACGTCCAGAATGTGGCCGCAACAGAAAAAGACGACCGCCTAAGCCATCACCAGCAGAGACAAATTCTGTGATGGCGGGATGTTGCCGTGACAGCGTTAATTTCCAACTTCCATTGCGTGCCGCCACCATATCGCCGACCACCTTGCCTTGTTTCTTTTTCGGTTGGCGGTTGGACAGCGCCAGATAGCGTTTTTCAATCTGATGTTCGGCAAATTGCTGTCCCAATTCACGCGCTGCCGCTGCATGACGTGCAATCAGCAATAAACCCGAGGTTAGGGTGTCGAGACGATGCACAGCAAACAACGGTGCTTCGTCCCCTAATACTTGGCGTAATAACGGAAACAGCGCAGGGGCAGCCTCTTGTTGATGAAACGACAAACCAGCTGGTTTATCGAGCACCACAAAATCTGCCGTCTGCGCCACAATCCGTTGCGCGAGTGCCTCAGCGGTTAAGGATAGAACCACAACAGGCTATATCCCGATGATTTCAACTGACCCAAATCGAGGTGCATCAACACTTTTACTTCGCTGCTGCCATTAAATTGTTGCAGTTTGAAATCGGTTTCCGACAAATACTGCTCCGGTGTGAAGACCCGCCGCGCCAGCAAATGATCCTCTCCATCTTTTAAACTCACTTCTAAATGAGGATAGGACTGTGGATACGGTGCATGGTTACGCAAGGTGGCAGAGAGCTGTACCAAATTGGGATGATCGGGCACAAAAGTCAGTTCTGACCACTCGGTGCGTAAAAACTCTGCCTTTTGTGGTAACGGTACATCACAACCAAAACCTGAACAGACGCTTTCTAACATAGGCCGTGCCCCCGGCACTTCCGCGCCCAATTCGGTGCGGTAGAGATAGGCCATTTGTGCCATCAAAGCGACAGTTGCCACCATGCTGCCACCCAACCATAACCATGATAGTGCTGCTGACTGTGACTTTTTCTTAGTCAAAGGCGGTGGGGGAATTTCCGCAAAGGGATCGGCAGTAAATGCCGGATGACCAAAGGGAAACGAGTCGAGATTATCAGGGGGCGGTGGCTCCTCGATAATTTCCTCACGATTAGGATGACGGCGGCTCGACTGGCCATTGGCCTGTCCGCTTAACGACACTTTGGCGTCATCATCCTCTTCATCATCAAAGGGAATAATCGGCGCCATCGGTGCCATCTCTGGG
>NZ_JBSQVP010000048.1:0-18143 GCF_055136605.1 Aquaspirillum sp.
TCCCCAATACGTCTGTTTCCGCACCTGAATTTCAATATTGTATTGCACCCCAAAACCATCTTTCGCTAAGACATCCAACACGATTTCTTTGGCGTGGAGATCTTCACCGGAGATATTGGGATTAAGAATATCGGTGATGGTAATCGGCGGTTGATCATAGCGGATGCTGTTGATGAGATCAGACAGCAACTCGGGTGATTGGGCAAAGAGACGTTTGAAAATGTAATCGTTCTTCGGGTCGAGCAGCGGCAGCATGATGGGTGTGATGGCTGAGAATGATATGGTTAATTGTAGTCCGGCAGGTTGGGGTATGTCTTAGTTTTGTGTTGGGCTGCCAAACATCGGCAACCCAAACTACACTGATTTAATCGATTTAGGCCGTCAACTTATCCAAATTACTCAGTTCTATTTCTGTTAGCTCTAACTTTAGTTCTTGATGGAATTGTTTAAAAAATTTTAACCAATCTGACAGATTAGCATCCAAAAGATTTTTAGTATATTTAGTAGCTAACTCATCTAAGAATTCCGTGTGATCAGTTTTTTCTTTATTTCGTGAGAGTTTGATCACCAAATTATTCTCGTTCCATCTATTTCTTGACGCCGTGAGAAATGTATTTTCTCCCAATTTGATCTTTAATGTTTCCAAACGCATTGGGCCAAAAACATCACGATATTCTGCGTACTCTCTGGTGTCCTCATCACCTTCTGGTTGACGGCAGGTGAAGCGATAGGCCATGTACTCTGTTTCCCAATCATCTTCTAAGATCTCGAGGAGCACTCTGTGTGGAGCGCTATTAGCTTCAAAAATATCAGGTGCATCAGGAATATAGTCTGAGCCATAATTTTCACCATAGGCTTCAATCAGCCCTGGTAAAAAGATGCCCTCTTCTGTCATTTGCAGTCCGACACAGGCTTCATCGACCTCCGAAACCAGTAAATACTCGCCTTTAATTTTACCGAAAACGTGAGAGTAATCGTCGAATTTTGATTGAGCATCTGATTGAGATAAAAACACATCTGAACTCACGTTCTCTAGTGCTTCGTCTATGAGATAAAAATCGTAGCGAACGTCTTTTAATTTCTGGAAATTGAGATGTTGTGTATCTTGATCACAAATAGCTTGTTTAACGTCTTCGGCTGTCATCGCCTCAGGGATGTAATCAAAATCATTCTTTAAAACTGATGTCAACTCTTCCCAATTTGTATCTTGATCGCCATTTTCCTCAATGACTTCAAGGAGCGATCGACATAACTCACGAAAAGACCTCTCCAACTTTTCTTCGAGTTTAAATTTACCGCGAACCTCTAAGTCGGGAATTTCATAGCTGGTCCAGCCCATTTTTTATTTCTCCTTGTCATTTTTTAATGTGGTGTGTATCTTCATACTAAGATTTTTTTGTTGTATCGCTGCTTGATCAATCACAAACTTTTGTTTGAAAATTTTCGGAGAGATTGACAATGTCATACATTGTAGAAAGAGATGATATTTGGGAGGCAACTTTTGAAGTTGAACACGTTCAAGGTGTTAAGTCTGTCGATTTAACCGTGTATTACTGGGAAAAATACGACGACGAAAGTGGTGACGAGCTAGGAACTGAAACAGAAATTCGAGCCGCCAAAATTCATTTGGCTGAAGGTTGCGATTTGATCTGTGCAAACGACGATTTGGCATGGCAACTAACAGAAAACGCCCGCCAGATTTTCTATGTTTCTTATGGTTCGATTGAGCTTTGGGATAAAAAGAAATTTGAGGAGTGTGTCTCGGATTGCGTCATTGAACCAGACGAAGAATAGAAGATTTGACATGCTCCCCGCCCTCTCGCTAATTTTGAGAACGGGGAAGCCATCAAGAGTTACGTAGTGTTGCTAAGTCAGTATGGTTTTCCAAATATTCTGCCAATTGCAGGAAATCTGTTCGAGGATAACTACGGCCAGCGGTTTCACGAAATGCTAATTGGGGCTTTGAGCCATCAATAATATGGTATCCCCAATAAAGTAACGCACTGCTGTGACGGATTCTTGCTTCTTCAGGTGGAATGAGACGACATTTCGGATCATGTTGCGCATAACGATCGATTTCTTTTTTCAAATGCGTCAGCAACACTTCATTCTTTTTCTCTATCGCCTTACTTGGATCGTAGCTATTGATTAGACAAAACATCTGAGCTTGGCTATTTAACGAGCGAATATGCTGAAAAGTACGAGTAATCACATTCGCATTCTTTGCGATGCCCAACGGATTTAATGTTGTTGGAATGATACAATAATCAAACTTAGCAATCAGTTCAGCTGGGTTTTCACTCAATACTGGAGAGCAATCACAAATGACGACTCTAGCATCAGAGTAGTCCTCATCTTTTGAACGCAACCATTGCTCAT
Source organism: Aquaspirillum sp. (assembly GCF_055136605.1). Classification (NCBI taxonomy): domain Bacteria; kingdom Pseudomonadati; phylum Pseudomonadota; class Betaproteobacteria; order Neisseriales; family Aquaspirillaceae; genus Aquaspirillum; species Aquaspirillum sp. The sequence goes on from NZ_JBSQVP010000048.1 coordinate 2,380, forward strand.
GACTCAATACGGTGATGGTGGCACCAAGCTGGTTTTTCGCCATTGCTGGGACAAACATACTAGCATCACTACCGGCATCATCAGAGTCAGCACGAAAAAGTTTGTGCAGATTTTGATCTGGGTCGAGATCAAGCAACACAACATCATAACCCATCAATGCAAAAGCACCAGCCAAATGAGCGGCGGTTGTCGTTTTACCAACCCCACCTTTGCAGGTAAAAACACCAATGTATCGACATTTATCAGGTATCGTTGTGTGCTCAGGTTCCAAAGACACCTCAGATAGAAGACCATTTGCGTACTCAATTAATTTCACGGGTTTAACACGCCGGACGGTTTGAGTAGCACTATCTGTGTGATTTGCTTGACGATGGCTTTGTGCTTCTTGGATTTCACGCAAATTTGCTTCTGCATCCAACAAAGCATTTTTAGAAAATCCACTGGCAGAGACAAAAATTCCATGAGTAAATCCATCGGCCAGCGGTAACTCTAAAAAATGACGGAATTTCTCTACATCAGCAACGGTACACTTCCGAGTGTAGTTCTTAACTTGTACGGCAATACGATAGGCATTTCGACGTAACTCAAGGTCGTAACCCCTTGTATTAGCTGGAGGAACAACCACATCCCAACCAAGTTGCTGAAATAAGACACCAATATGTTTTTCAAATGAATCAGGATCTTTAATCGATAGGGAACTACTCATCGCTGACATTCCTTAGCATGAAAAAATATTTTCAAACCTTCATATTATCAGCTACTTACTCAGCCTGTTAATCAAAAGTCACAAGCAGAAATACACTACCGATACCTCATTGGATAACACATGGGCAGGTTTAGGGAATTCAGAGACAGGACAACAAAAAACCCAGCAAGCACATGGCTTTTGCTGGGTTTTTTTGCAACGCTAGGCGTTGCTTTTTGAATCCTTGGTTGCGGGAGCAGGACTCGAACCTGCGACCTTCGGGTTATGAGCCCGACGAGCTTCCAACTGCTCCATCCCGCGTCAGTGAGATTGCAAATATAGAGCAATCGAACAAGGGTGTCAAGCTTATTTTACAGAAAAGCACAAATACTGGGTTTTAATGCGTTGCCCACTCAACCCAACCAAACTGCCACGTCAGCAAAATGATCAAACCAAACACAATCCGATACCAAGCAAATACGATAAAGGTGTGATTCGAAACAAAGCGAATTAAACCACGCACAGCAAAGAAAGCACTGATAAACGCAGCGACAAAGCCAACGCTAAACATCGGTAACGCATCTAAGGAAAGCAATTCACGATGTTTGTAAACATCGTAAAACGTCGCGGCGAACATGATAGGGATGGCAAGGAAGAAGGAAAACTCTGTTGCCACTTTACGATCTAGACCAAAAATCATGCCACCAATGATGGTTGAACCAGAACGCGAGGTCCCCGGAATCAACGAAAAGATCTGAGCAAATCCAACTTTGGCAGCGTCCCAAACCGTCATGTCATCAACAGAATGGACTCGCGGCGTGTGATGGCGGCGTTCAACCCAAAGAATAATCAAACCACCCACCACAAGCGCACACGCAACAGCAACTGGATTAAACAAATAGTATTTGATGGTTTTAATGGTCAGAACACCGACTACTGCTGCAGGCAAAAAAGCGACCAGTAGATTGGTCGTGAAATGCCAAGCGGCAGTATCACCTTTCAACAATCCCCCTGCCACACGCTGTAAGCGTGCGCGATATTCCCAACACACCGCCAAAATCGCGCCGAGCTGAATCACAATCTCGAATACATTACCGACACCATCATTAAAATTGAGTAGGTCAGCAGCAACAATCAGATGTCCGGTACTGGAAATAGGGAAAAACTCGGTAATACCTTCGACAATACCGAGTAAAAATGCTTTGAACAGAATTGCAATATCCACATTGACCCCTTGCGATCCGCAGCTGCCCACAGAAGTGGGCAGACCGTGGTTTATTTGCGTTCTGCTCGCACTTTGTTAATCAGTTCATTCGTGACTTGCAACACCCGCTGTGGCTCAGCGGGGTTCACTGCATAGCGCCCCCCCACCACAATCATCGGCGTCCCTTCCACTTGATAGTCACGAGTCATCTTGCTGGCTCGTGCCACATCGCTGTTGATCGAGAAAGAACGATAGAGCTGCATAAAGCGATTGGCATCCACCTTATTGTCCGTCAGCCATTGGCTCAATACCGCTTCTTGATTCAAATCTTTTTTATCACGCATAAAAGCGTGGAAAACCGGCAGATGTAAACGCGCTAATTCATTGCTGCTACGCAAACTAGCGAAAAGACGCGCCATCGGCTCCATATTTTTTTGCCACACCACTTGTTCACGACGGAATGAAACATCTTTTGGCAAGGTTTTTTCCCATTGCTCTAAAAATGGTTCAAGGCGATAACAATGGCCACAGGTGTACGAGAAAAATTCGAGCACTTCCACCGTTTTTGCATCAGCAACAGGCTGTGGTTGTGCCAAAACGCGGTAGTCCACGCCTTCGCGAAAATTAGCAAATGCCGCAGCACTGCATAACAACAAGAATAAAGCGCATAGGCGCTGGAACATAGTCGATAACAGCACAAAAACTCCTTCAGTTATAGAAGCGATCACTGCGCTTTATTCACCGGTTCACGCACCACCGTGGCACTTAAACCTGCCTCGCGCAATGTTGCCATCGCTTGATCAATTTCACCTTGTTTAGTAAATGGACCCACTCGAACGCGGTGAATCAGCCCTTTTTCCGTATCCGCACTTTGAATTTTGACTTCGATACCGGATAGGGCAAGGCGTGCTTTCAGATTATCCGCTTCCTCGCTTTTACTAAACGCCCCAATTTGCAGATAGGTTTTGCGTTCTGCAGCCGGTTTGGTGCGTTCGCTTGCATTAGGTTCCCCACTCGGTACTGGCTCGGCCAATCCGGGCAAAATTTTGTAAAACTCGTAGTTGGGACCTTTATTCGGCTCGGCTGCCGCCGGTTTTTCGGCAGGAGGGGCAGCCTTTGGTGCGGCTGGTTCAGCCGGCGGCGGTTCGGCCACTTTTGCAGCCACAACAGGGGCTGCTGGTGTCGCAACTGGTGGTGCAACGGGCTCAGGCTGACCCACAGGAACAGGCGGAGGTTCAGGTGTGGGTGTCGGTAACACAGTGGTTTGCTGTTGATTGACACTTGGCGCCACAGTATCAGGCCCTACACCAGGTGCCAAGACTGCAGCACTGTCTGGCACTTTCACCCGTGGAGCAGGCTGCACAGGCTGTTGGAACGGATCGGGGCTGCGCGACAAAAAGAAAGCCACCCCCACCGCAACAGTGACACCTAATAACAAACCAATGACTAAGCCAGAGGCCACGCTTTTTTTACTGCTGGATTCTTTACTACGGGCACGCGGCGTGACCGCTGGACCATGACGGGATGGCGCTGTTTCTTTATTACGGAAACGGCCAGCATTTTTATAGTCGCGAGAGGCCATAGTGAGAAGAAATCCTTGGAAATCATGCAGAGAATCGGATTATAACAGCCACTGCTGTTTGCGCAGTTTTGATTGTACTAACGGTTTAATGGTGGTAACTCATGTTCGATGGCTTTGAGCTTATCTAGCTTATTTTTTAAGGCATTAGCACGGCGTTGGCTTTGCTTGAATTGTTGCAACGTCTCTTCTGCTCGTTGATGCTGCTTCTCTACCTCACTCAGTAGATTGACCAACACATGGACCAAGGGACGATAACTGGGTTCTAGTGTTTTACTACTGAGCAATGGCTCTAATAAAACCAGAGCACGTTGCTTCGCCTCGATGTGATCCAAAGTAGAAAGACCTAATGCCGCTTGCAAACGCAAGAGCTCTCCTTTGTGGCGCTGACTACGTTGAACCACACTTTGGATTTCACGTTGGCGTTCTGTTGTTGGCAGTTGGTTCAGTCGCTCGTACCAAGTTAAGAGTTCGATTGGCGAGGTGGTTTGTGCAATAGGAGTACCGTTTTGCACAGGCGTCGCCACGGCAGTAGTAGCAGGAAGAGGTGAAGGTGTTGGCAATACAGGTACGGCTGATGGTGGTATGTGAGGAGTCGTTGTACTACAGCCCATCATGACACCGCAGATCAGCAATACAATTAAGCGATGGCGCACGGCACAGTCCATTCAGGAAGGAAGAGATTGATGAGAAACTCGGCCATGCAGTGGCAAAGAAATATGAAATAGTGCGCCCTGATCGGTCGGCAGGGCCTGAGCCGTGCCCCCCAGCTGTTCGGCATAGCGTCGTACCAAAGCAAGGTGAATCCCACCTTGTCGGGGTTGGGCGTGGCGGCGGCCACTGCGGAAAAAAGGGTCGAATACTCGGCGACGCTCCGCCTCGGTGATCAAACAACCGGCATCTTGACATTCAATTTGTAAAGCCGCGTGGTCAGCATACACTTTGATAGCAATTTCACTGTCAGCCGGAGATGAGGCAGCGGCGTGGGTCAATAATTTATCAATCATCGCCACGACAATACCGCCATCAAATGGAGCATGTAAATGGGGCATCACCGACCAATTGAGCCGCTGTTGTGGCAACCGATGCTGCCAGCTTTCAAAAGTCTGTTCTAATACTTCGGCCAAGGCACTGCTGTTTGCCAAGGGTGGCGTAACAAGGCGAGCAGTGTTATAGGCCAGTAAATCCTCGATTAAGGTTTGTAGCGTCTGACTGTTTTCTTTCATTAACGTCAGTACGTCCTGTTGTCGTTCACTGCTAAGCGGCATGACATTGTGTTGTGCAGTATCGAGTAACTCGACACTCTCCCGAATCGCAGACAATGGCGCTTTCAATTCAAAAGCCATATCACGCAAGAAACGTTGTTTCTCTTGCTCAACCCCCGCCAAACGACCACGTAACCATTCCAAACGCTCGCCTAAATACTCCACATCCGCCGGCCCTTTGATATGAATGGGCTCATTCAACAAACCGTCCCCCAAATCACGAATCGCTTTGTCCATTTGCCGCACTGGACGATGCAAAACATGACTCAGAAAGACTGCCAATACAATCGCCGCTGCCACCACTGCGAATAACAGCAGGGTAAGCGTGTGTTTTTGTCGGTCAATTTGTGCCAAGAGCCGGTTGGCTTGTGCATCGACTTGACCTTGGCTGACTTGGACAATCTGATGACTGACTTCAGCTAAATGTGAGAAATAACGAATAAGCTTTTGTCCTTGCTCCTGCGATAAAGGAAAACGTGACAGCGCCGTGGCAATCAGTTCATCCTGTTCTAACCATTCATCAAGGCGAATCGCCAGCGCAGGCGAAGCCAAGGGACGCAGGGATAACGCAGTTTGTCGGGCGTGTTGGCGTGCTTCGCGGTAGCGTTGCAACAGATTTTTTTCTTCCAATACCAGATATTGGCGGACAGCACGCTCCATCACCACGCTATGTTCAGCCATCTGCCGCCCACCGCCGGTCAAACGCGCGGCATGTTCAATCCCAATCCGGCTTTCTGAAGCCACTTGATCAAGGGCATATAATGTATGTAGCAAGACAAAAATTGCCGGCAAAGCCACCAGCATAAATCCAGCTAACAATAAACGTAAAAACGATTTTGGGTAAAAACGGGGCAAAAAAGAAAAAAGATTGGACACAGCAAGAGCATTCTTGACCAGAGAATCGGCAGGCCGCACGATACCACAAGCCAAGGCAGGCGGCCATGTTGCCAAGGCGCGCCTACCGATTAAACGTATATGATCAGACAGAGAATTGATTGACTAAACGCCGCAATTTGTCTGTCATGGCATGCAGTTCGTTGGTTGCTGCAGCAGTTTCATGGGCAATCGCAGCGTTATTTGATGCACTATGCGCCACTTTTTCCACATGCTGAGCAATTTCATTGCTGGCACTACTTTGTTCACTCAAAGACAGTGAAATATCGTCCACCACACTAACGACTTGCTCGGTGCTGGCATGGATATGTTGCACAGATTCACCGCCTTGCTCCGCCATTTGCACCCCATGCACCACCCGTTGCACCGCCTCTTCCATCGTTTGACGTGAAGCATCCGAACTGGTTTGGATTTCTGCAATCATCGAAGCAATTTCTTTGGTGGATAGGGCAGTGCGCTCTGCCAACTTACGCACTTCATCCGCCACCACCGCAAAACCCCGGCCTTGTTCCCCTGCGCGGGCGGCTTCAATCGCGGCATTCAACGCCAGCAAATTGGTTTGTTCTGCCACATCTCGAATCACAGCCATCACATTCGAGATGGCATCAGTTTTCTTGGCCAACTCGGCAATGGTGTCAGAAGATGAGGCAACAGACTCACGAATCCGTTGCATCTCACCAATTGCCGCCCGAATCACGTCTGCCCCCTGCTGGGCTTGCGAACCAGATTGTTGGGAAGATTGGTGAGCATCACGCGCCCGTTCAGCGATGTGGTTAATGCTGCTGGTCATTTCTTCAATCGAGGCTGCCATCGCCGTCGTTGCTTGGTTTTGGGCCTCGGCGTTTTGTGCCCCTTGATTTGCATGTCGGGCAATGTTTTCTGTCATCTCAGACAGCCGCTGGGCGGTGGTCACGATATCGTGCATCAGCCCACGCAGTGTGTCTTTCATCGTCGATACCGACGCCAACACACTGTTCGGATAACGCTCTGCCCCTTGGATAGGAACGGTTAAATTGCCATTGGCAATTTTCCCTACCACCTCCACCACATATTTGGGCTCACCACCAAGCTGTTTTAACAGGTTGCGCATCATCGACAAAGAAAACAACAGCATAATCGCAATCCCCACGACACAGACCAAACCAATCAGCCGCAGATTTTGCATAAAGATCGCATCGACATCGTCAATATAGATGCCCGTCCCGACTCGCCATTGCCATCTCGCTGACGTTTCCATATAGGAAATTTTGATGACATCACCCACCGTATCGTTTTTCTTCCAAACGTACTGTGCCATCGCCTTACCGTTATTTGATTTCAGCCCACCGATAAACAGCTCGCCAAGATTCACCCCCTTGCTATCTTTGAGCTTTAACAAACTCGTCCCCACCAGTTTTTCACGTGGGTGCACAAGGAAATTCAGTTCACCTTTATTGATGTCACCATCCAAAGCAAACAAGTAGTTATCTTTATCAAAGCGCATCGCCCCAAGCGCAGCACGGGCACGCTCTTTGGCATCTTGTTCAGAGAGTGCGCCTTTTTGTGCCAAATCTTCGTAACGCTCAACAATGTTGCGAGCGGTCTCAACCAGATTGTGAATCCGCTCCTTACGGTCTAACAGCATTGTTTCGCGTTGGGCGAATAGGGCAACGGCGCTGACGACCAACAAGCCGACGAGGGCCATGAAAATCAGCGTCAATAATTTTGTTCGTACCGTCATAGCGTCAAACCAGCTACTCATCGTCCCTCTCCACTTTCTCCAGTGCCTTTAACAGCTTTTTGGAATTTTTATTCACTTGACACGCTTTATTTGTATGATATTTACGTGCTAAAGAAAGTGTATTACAGAAAAGGACTTCGTGGATAGCCTAAATCGATAGACAAAAAATAAGGTGGCCTAGAGAGGCCACCTAAATAAAAATGCTTATGCTTTATTTATAGATAGTTCATTAAACTACCAAAATAATTAAATTTGGAATCGGCTCACCATTTTTCTCAGGCTATCGGTCATTTGGTGCATTTGATTGGTTGCTTGGGCCGTTTCGTGAGCAATGCCAGCATTCTCTGCTGCAACTTGGGCAATTCTTTCCACATTCATTGCAATGTCGTTACTGGCTTGGCTTTGTTCACGCAAAGCATGAGAAATATCATTCACCACATGCAACACCTGTGACGAGCCCTCATGAATCCGGTTTACCGCACTGCCACCTTGTTCAGTCAAATCAACCCCTGCCCGCACCCGTACGACGGCTTCTTCCATATTTTCACGCGAGACAGTTGAACTGGTATGGATATCGGCAATCATGCGGCTGATTTCTTGTGTTGCAGTGCCGGTGCGTTCCGCCAATTTCCGTACCTCGTCTGCCACCACAGCAAAACCACGTCCCTGCTCACCAGCGCGAGCGGCTTCAATTGCCGCATTGAGGGCCAACAAATTGGTTTGGTCGGCAATGTCATGAATCACATTGGCAATTGACGAGATGGTTTCAGTTTTATCGGTCAACTGCACAATAGTACAGGAAGCCTCTTCTACCGCTTGGTTAATTCGTTGAATTTCTGTGACAGCTTGTCCCAATACCGAAGCACCTTGCCCAGCTAGATCGCCTGCTTGAGCAGACGATTGCCGCGCTTGTTCTGCATGATCGGCAATGTGGTTGATACTGACCGTCATCTCTTCAATCGAGGCAGCCATCGCAGTGGCAGCACTGCTTTGATCTTCAGAACTTTTTGCCGTACGGTCGGCATGATCGGCAATATTGCCAGCCATACTACCTAGAGAATCGGCGTTCCCGACAATTTCACGAATCAGGGTACGCAACCGTTGTTGCATATCAGCAATCGCCGCCAATAAGCTGCTATGGTCATTAGGGCGAAGTTGAATATTTTGCCGTAGATCACCCGCAGCAATCGTGCGGACCACATCAGCCGCATAGCCTGGCTCACCCCCCAATTCGCGAATCAAACGTGACGTAATCACCCCACTTAATGCCAATAAAATTACTGCCAAAATAACAATCGCGATGCCCATCCATAAACTGGATTTCAAAAATGCGGTTTGCACATCATCTACATAAATCCCTGTGCCATACCACCATTTCCAACGCTGAGAAATGGCCGCATAGGTTACCTTACCGACCTCACCAACCTCGTCATTTTTTTTCCATACATATTCAATCACCACCCCATTGGGTGCGGTTTGCAACCGTTGTTCAAACAGCTGATACAAACTTGGCACCACCTCACGCATTTTTTTACCCAACAAGTCGGCGCGTGGATAAGCCAACCAAGTGCTATCAGGGGCAATCACAAACACATATTCAACACCATCATAACGGGCCTTAGTAAAAGCCTCTTGTGCTAATTTTTGCGCTTGTGCATCAGATAACTTGCCATTTGCCGCTTGCTCCTCAAAATAAGCAATGACCCCCCCAGCTACTTCAGTGATATTGCGCACTTTGTCGGTTCGGTCGGCTAACATAGCAGCCTTAAGGGAGTACATGGCGACCATGCCAAGAACAATTAAACCGGCCAGCGCCACGCCAACCAAGACCATTAGCTTGGTGCGCATGGAGAGTTGTGCAAACATGCGTTAACCTTTCGTCAAAAGGGATTACTTAAGTATTCATTGTAATGACAAATTTGCAAATTTATCGGCCAAGATCGTAATTTCCTGAGCCAAGTTCGCAATATTTGCATTAAGTCAAGTTTTTTCGTGAGGAGTCATCACCATGAGCGTTACCTTAAAAGGCAATCCCATCACTTTGAATGGCCAATTTCCTCAAGTCGGTGCGACCGCTACAGCATTTCGCTTGGTTGCTGCAGATTTGTCAGAACAGGGCTTAGATAACTTTGCAGGGCAACGCAAAGTGCTCAATATTTTCCCAAGCATCGATACACCAACGTGTGCGACCTCGGTACGTAAATTCAACGAGCAAGCGGCAGCGTTAGCGAATACGGTGGTATTATGCATTTCTGCTGATTTGCCTTTTGCGCAAAAGCGGTTTTGTGCTGCCGAAGGCTTGGATAAAGTGTTGACGCTGTCTACCTTCCGCAATCAAGATTTTGCTGAACAATACGGTGTCGCCATTGCATCTGGCCCATTAAGTGGTTTAACCAGCCGCGCCGTGATTGTGTTGGATGCAGATAATCGTGTCTTACATGCTGAGTTAGTTGGTGAAATTGCAGAAGAACCAGATTATGCCAAAGCTTTAGCTGCTTTGGCATAAAAACATTTCAGTTTTACCTGTCCCCTTTTAAATACAATATCAAGCGGGACAGGTTTTTTGTTACAAATACGGATTATTTATACATCATTTTAATTGATTATTATTGATAAATAACCCGAATTTGTCATAGACAGGGAGTGGGGGTATGTACGGTAGTGATGAAATGATATTCCGTGTTTTTGATACGGATTCTTTTCCCGACTTTGTTGATTCTTTGGCAGATTTAGCGCCAGCAATTGAACGCGATGTCGCACGCCTACGCGACAACCCTACTTCTCGCGATATCCTGACTGCCCTATTTCGTGCAGTACATAATCTAAAGGGCGACTCGGCCCTGTGTAAGTTAGAACTTGGGGTACGTATTTGCTTCCCCATTGAAAGCTTGTTGTCGCGAATGCGAGATAACGAGCTAATCTTTACCCCACTGATTGGTGAAGTGTTTTTGCTTGCCTTAGACAGGTTGGAACAAGCCATAGAAGCGCTGGCCGAACACCGCACCCTTGCCCCGCTACATCTGCATGAAATGTTGATTGGGCTTGAAATGCTGTCGGTACAACCGAAGGACCGCATCGAAACCCAAGCAGCAATTTTTATTGAAAACATCACCGGCTTTCGTCCTGTTGCAACACCAGAACAAACCCATGAGCTCAATTTTGCGCCTTTCAGCAGCAATGACGCTATGCCAACTGAGGTTGAACCCGAACCTCATACTAGCCAAGAAGCACAAGATCTCGCCTTTTTCCGCTCACTCGCCCAACAATTAGAAACCCGTTCGCCTCATTTGCTTGGCCGAACAGCACGGGTCTTGAAATTAGCCGAAGAAACCAATAGCGAGGCAGGTTATCCGGTGAGCCCTGCTCAATTAGAGGCGGCGGTATATATGCACGATGTTGGCATGATGTTCTTACCAGAAGCCGTGTGGTTGAAAGTTGAACGGTTAAGCGATAGCGACCGTGCCGTTTTACAATCACACCCCAATTGGGCTGCGGATTTGCTGGCAAGGATGAAGGGATGGGATGAAGCGGCACGAATGGTGCGTGAACACCATGAGCGACCGCTGGGTGGCGGCTATCCACAAGGCTTGTTCAGCCCAGATATCTGTGCCGGTGCAAAAATTTTGGCGATTGTTGATGCGTTTGAAGCGGTGAATCTCAAACATAGCCATCGCGGTCACAGCTTATCTGCCTTGCGTGCCGTCGCTGAAGTCAATGCCTGTGAAGATCAATTTGCCCCAGAATTTATCAAACCGTTTAATCAGGTGATTCGCCGTTGGATTACCGGCAATCCTCAGCGTTAACTCGGATATAACTCACGCACACACACCATCACTTTTGCCAATTCAGTTCGTACGGCCTCACTGCATGCGGGACATTGTTCAAGTTCTTGCTTACGCAGTGCGGTTTCGAACTGGCGGGCTAAAACACTGAGCTGATTTGCCCCAATCATGCTGGCCGCACTGACTAAGCTATGCGCTAATAAACGTGCTGCAGCCATTTGCTCTTCGGTTTGCCACAGGCTGAATACGGTTTCTGCATCAGCATAACGCTGTAAAAACATGCCGCATAAGGTTTGATGCAGTTCGGCATTATTCATCAGTTTTTCCAGTGCCATCGCACGGTCAACTGGAAGATATTCGGCAGACATTTAGCTATCCTTTTCTTGTGCAGGAAACAACACGCCGGGGTTAAACAACCCAGCCGGATCAAGCCCCTGTTTAAGCTGTTGCATCACCTGTCGCGCTAATGGCGAGCGATATTGCCATAGCGTCTCTCGCCGCAATCGGCCAATCCCATGCTCTGCCGACAACGTACCACCAAGCTGGTAGGCCGTTTCAAAAACAATCCGATTGACCCGTGGCTCATCTTGATAGATATCAGCAGCAGCACTTCCGGTCTGACTGACGTTATAGTGCAAATTACCATCACCCAAATGACCAAAAGCGGTGATACGACAATCGGGGAAAGCCGCACGCAACTTATCACCGGCTTGTTGTAAAAACATCGGTACGGCTGATACCGGCACCGCAATATCGTGTTTTAAGCTGATACCTTCACAACTTTGTGCCTCAGAGATGGCCTCGCGCACCAACCATAGGGCTTGGCGCTCTTTGCGATTTTGGGCAATCACGGCTTCACCATAGCGCGGAGCAGATGGCAACCATTCCAATAATTGTTGTTCAAGATGCGCGTCTTCGCCGCCATCCGATAACTCGAACAACACCGCCCAAGGCGCGTGAAACGGCACGCGGGCGCCACTGATATGGGTTTGCACCAACTGCAAACAGCGTCCTGAAATCAATTCAAACGTGGTTAAACGATCATCAAAGCGCGCTTGTAAGGCATGCAACCACGCCAAAGCCACATCGGGCGAAGCCACTTCAATCATGGCAGTGCAATACGCAGTAGGCAACGGAAACAGCCGCACTGTTGCGGCAGTGACAATCCCTAACGTCCCTTCACTGCCAATAAACAACTGTTTTAGATCATAGCCACTGTTATTTTTCCGCAGCCCTTTGAGTTCGGATAACACCTCACCATTGGCCAATACCACTTCTAAGCCTAGGGTTAATTCCCGCATATTGCCATAGCGCAGCACCGCTGTCCCGCCGGCATTGGTCGCAATATTGCCACCAATGGTACAACTGCCTTCAGAAGCTAAGGTCAATGGGAATAAACGTTCAATAGTCTGTGCGTGTTGATGCAGCTCCGCCAGCGTGAGGCCAGCCTCGACAGTCATCGTATTGTTATTCGCATCAATATGACGAATCTGCCGTAAGCGGCGCAGAGACAATACCACTGTCTGCCCTGATGCATCCGGCACCCCACCGCCAACCAGACCCGTATTGCCGCCTTGTGGTACCAATTGCACACCATATTGCTGACAGCACTTTACTACCTCAGCCACTTCTGCTGTGGTGCTGGGCAATACCACCGCCAAAGCTTGGCCATGAAAGCGTTTGCGCCAATCAATAACAAAAGGGGCAGTTGTGGTGGCATCGGTATAGACACATTCATGACCGACAATTTGACGGAGTCGAGACAAAATAGGCGCAGTATCCACAAACTTTTCCTACCCGTTAACGCTGCCAATAGGTTTTGACATTCACAAATTCATAGAGGCCAAACTCGGATAATTCGCGGCCATAACCCGACGCTTTTACCCCACCAAATGGCAAACGTAAATCTGAGCTGGTATAGCGATTGATAAACACGCTACCAACATTTAACGCCTGTCCCAAGTGCCAACCATGTGCTTCATCAGCAGTAAAGATAGAGGCACCTAAGCCAAAAGCGGTATCGTTGGCAATCCGAATGGCATCAGCCTCATTGTGTGCCCGTATCACGCTGGCGACAGGGCCAAAAGTTTCTTCGTGATAGACCCGACACTGGGGGGTGACATGATCGAGTACCGTTGCCGGATAGAAAAAACCACTGCCTTCAGGCATCACGCCACCGATTTTGCACTGTGCCCCGTGTTGCACGGCATCAAGCACTTGTGCGTGGAGTTTTTCACGCAAATCGGCACGGGCCAAGGGCGCAAGGGTGGTGAGGTCTTCACTCGGCGGGCCACAACGCAGTTCGGCCACCAGAGGCAAAAATATCGCCATAAAGGCTTCGGCAATGTCTGGCACCAAAATAATCCGCTTGGCAGCATTACACGACTGGCCCGCATCACGGAATCGTGAATGACAGGCCTCTTGTGCCGCCAAGGTTAAGTCTGCATCGGCCAGCACAATCAATGGATTGCTACCACCCAGTTCTAACACGCTTTTTTTGAGATGTTTACCGGCCAGACTGGCGATATGGCGTCCGGTTTGTGTCGAACCAGTAAAGGCAACAGCATCACTCAACGCAATCGCCTGTTCGACGTGTTCATGGTCAATCCATGCCACTTGCAGATAATCGCTTAAATTCGCCTCTGCAATCGCCTGTTCAAGTAATGCCGTAGTTTGTGGTACCGATGGAGCGGGTTTCACTACACAGGCATTGCCTGCCATTAGAGCAGGAATGGCAAATCGCAACACCTGCCACACAGGGTAATTCCACGGCATGACCGCCAACACAATACCGAGAGGTTCAAAAGCAACGGCACTGCGGCTGGCAGACGTGGCAATGGTTTGTTGAGCGAGAAGACGCGGCGCCAAATCAGCGTAATAGCGGATCAATAAAATGGATTTATCAATTTCAGCTAAACACTCTGCCGTCCGCCGCCCCACTTCTTGTGTCACATAGGCAGCCAATCTATCGCGGTGATCGTGCAAACGGTCGGCGAAATTGAGTAAAAGTTGTGCGCGCAGCGCGGTTTCGCTGTTTGCCCACACGGGATGCTGTTGTCTAACTCGTTGAAAGCAAGACAAGAGTTTTTCCGGCGGCCACGTGGGTCGGGTAAATAACACATCCCCATTGGCGGGGTTACAACTGGTAAAGGCGCTCATAATTGTTGCACTGTAACAAAAAAGCGCCACCTTGCGGCAGCGCTTGAGCAGAATATCCGGTTTTATGGACTATTAATAAGCAAGATTAGCGGGTTTTTCGCCGGTGGTAAGATAGTGCAACAACTCACGTGCCGAGCGAATGGCGCTGCCAAACGGCAGGGTTTCCGAACCACGGAAGAACAGCCCTTTATTGACTTCGCCACGGAAAGCCGCAGCCAGTTTCAAATCAATGCAGAACTGACCCACTTTTGACAAGCCATCGCGTAAACCGCATACAGACAAGCAATTCAACCCTTGAGTACAACGGGCAGGATCGGCTTTGGCATTGGCTTGCAACTTGTCTTCGCGGCGTAAATAGCTCTTTAAGAAAGGGGTCATCACACCACGCGCAGGCAAACCGGCCACACTCATAAAATCGACAATATCCTCTGGTTTGGCCTCTGCCAAAACACGTTTGAAATTGTCGTGGGCATCGCCTTCTTGGGTGACTGCAAAAGCGGTACCCACTTGCACCGCTGAGGCGCCCAGCCCCACATAGGTCTTCACTTTCTCAAAACTATTGATACCACCAGCCACCACCAGCGGCACTTTTTCGCGTTCTAAGCCCAGTGTTTTGAATACTTCGAAGGTTTCTTCCAACACACGGGCAAAATCGAACCGTTCGTGGTTGATTTCATCACGTTTAGCAGCACCCAAGTGACCACCGGCATAGCGAGGGTGTTCAATCACAATCGCATCGGGCAAACGGTTTTTCTTCATCCAGCGTTTTAATACGATACTGATTCCGCGTGATTCACTCAAAATCGGCAGCAGTGCAACATGGGGGTAATCATTGACCATATCAGGCAGGTCTAATGGCAAACCGGCCCCCATCGTGATGGCTTGAGCGCCCGACTCGCAAGCTTGTTGCACATATTTCGCGTGGGCATCCACTGCCTTCATCACATTGACCGACACGATCCCTTTGCCATCGGCAATGGCTAAAGCCTGTTTAATCTCGCGATCAAGTGCAATCAAATTCAAACGATCATAACCGGCAGCATCGGTGACATGTGCCGATTCCTCCATTAAATCGGGGTGCAGATGGCGCAAATCGACGCTTGCAATGGTACCAACCGCATTTTCATGCGCCACAGCCCCTGCCAAACGGTGGGCCGAGATACCAACCCCCATACCTCCTTGCACCACGGGTAACAGATTCTGGCCACGCAATACCAACGGAGGAAACACACTGTCTATCATAAAATCCCTAACCCCAAACCAGCAAAAAAGAGAGTGTCTATCTCACCCGCTTTAAACGGTTTGATACAAATCAAACCAGCGGATGAGAGAATTCTAACGTCTTAGGTGCGGAAGCGGTTAACTTGTTGTCCCAACTCACCCGCCAACACACTAATACTCTGGGTGGTGCGAATCGCTTGTTGTACCGCTTGGTCGGTTTGTTGTGCCATCGCGCTAATTTGCTCAACATGCTGT
>NZ_JBSQVP010000049.1:0-17934 GCF_055136605.1 Aquaspirillum sp.
ACAACTAAACGCTGTTTGCTGCTGCTGTGTTGCAGCGAGGAAGCGAACTATACCCACTCCACCTCTCACCGTCAACACCTACACTCACAAAAACTTTAGAAAAGTAGATAAATTATTGTTTGTTAAGCCTCTTTATTTTTCAAAAAAGAGGCTTAACCCGTCAATTAGCTACGGTAGTCAGCATTGATCTTCACGTAATCATAAGAAAAATCACATGTCCATACGGTTGCATTGGCCTCACCACGGCCTAACACCACCCGAATAGTGATTTCTGCCTGTTTCATCACACGCTGGCCGTCTTCTTCTTGATAGGCAGGATTGCGGCCACCATTCACAGCAACCAGCACATCATCCAAATATAACGACAGCTTCTCAACATCGAGGTCTTCAATACCGGCATAGCCAATCGCTGCCAAAATCCGGCCTAAGTTGGGATCAGAAGCAAAGAAAGCGGTTTTCACCAACGGAGAACGACCGATGGCATAACCAATCGCTTTACATTCTTCGATGGTTTTTCCGCCTTCGACCTTGACGGTCATAAATTTGGTCGCGCCTTCGCCATCGCGGACAATCGCTTGTGCCAGTTGTTCAGCGACTTCACGCAAGGCCTGATAGAGCTGGGCAAAAGCCGGCGTGTCGCGCTCGGCAATGTCAACACCACTTTGTCCAGTTGCAACCAAAATAAAGGAGTCATTCGTCGAAGTGTCACCATCAATAGTGATGCTATTAAAAGACACATCCGCCACTTCTTTGACGATAGCTTGTAATAGGCCCTGCGGCACAGCAGCATCGGTAGCAATAAAACCGAGCATGGTTGCCATATTGGGATGAATCATCCCTGCGCCTTTTGCGATCCCAGTGATGGTGACCGTTTTGCCATCCACCACAATTTGACGTGAAGTTGCTTTTGGCAAGACGTCAGTGGTCATAATGGCTTCTGCTGCCTGTGCCCAATCGGCTGTTTGACGGTCGGGCAACGCTGCAATGATTTTTTCGTATGGCAAGGGTTCAAGAATCACCCCGGTGGAAAACGGCAACACCTGCTGCCGTGCACACCCTAACTCAGCAGCCACCGCATCACACACACGGGTCGCCCGTTGCCGGCCTTCTTCCCCTGTCCCCGCATTGGCATTCCCTGTATTGACCACAATGGCGCGGATGGCCTCGCCACTGGCCAAATGTTCGCGACACAGGTGAACAGGTGCGGCACAAAAACGGTTTTTAGTGAAGACCCCAGCGACAGTGCTCCCTTCGGCCAAGGTCATTAACAAAACATCTTTGCGGCCGGGCTTTTTAATCCCAGCTTCGGCATACGCCAAAGAGACACCCGCAACAGCAGGTAATTCAGCGGGGTTTAACACAGGTAAATTAACGGGCATTTATTCACTCCAGAAAACAAGGTCATCCCACAACAAGCAGCGGTGTTCATTCTGCCTGATGCAGTAAATTCAATAGTTGTTGGCCATAACGTGCCACTTTACTTTCGCCTACACCCGTAATATGCCTGAGTTCGGTTGCATTCTCAGGAAGCTTTTCGATCAATTCACGCAGCGTGCGATCAAGAAAAATGGCATAGGCCGGCACATTATGCGCCTCAGCCACTTTTTTACGCCATCGGCGTAGCCGTTGCCACAATCGTTCTTGTCGTTCAGTCCGCAACCAACGCTCACCTTGTTGTGCCACCCATTTAGGATTCTTACTTTGTAGCGGGCGTAACGAAATGGCTTGCTCACCTTTCAAAATCGGACGGCACTCAGGCGATAACAACAGTGCATGACGTGGCGCATCGCCCAATTTCAGTAAGCCACGGGCTAATAATTGGCGAATCACAGCCCGCCATCCACGTTGTGTCAGTTCATGACCAATGCCAAAGGTGGAGAGGTGTCGCCATGCGGCGATTTCATTGTGGTCTGTTTTACCTAATAAGATGTCGATAATCTGTGCAGCGCCCAGTTGTTGACCTGTCCGATAAATGCAGGACAGTAATTTTTGTACTGGCACCGTCGCATCAAATAAAGAAGGTGGCTGACAGCAATTATCACATTTGCCACACGGAGCGACTGTTTCACCAAAATGGGCTAGGAGTTGTTGGTGACGACAGGTATTGGTTTCGCAATAGGCCAACATCGCTTGTAGTTTATTCAGCTCTACCTGTTGGCGGTCGGGACTGAGCGCAGATTGTGTCACCATAAACTGCAGCTGCATAACGTCGCTTAGGCCATAACACAGCCAACTGAGTGCCGGCAGACCATCACGCCCTGCTCGTCCTGATTCTTGGTAAAAACTTTCTGGGCTGCGAGGTAAATCAACATGGGCAACAAAGCGGACATCTGGTTTATCAATTCCCATGCCGAACGCCACCGTTGCCACCATCACCACCCCGTCATCACGCAAAAACTGTTGTTGGTGTTGCTCACGCATGGCATACGGCAAACCGGCATGGTAGGGCAATGCTGAAATCCCCTGTTCAACCAACCATGCGGTGATGTCTTCAACCCGCTTGCGTGAAGCACAGTACACAATCCCCGATTGCTCACGATAATGGTTCTGAATCAGCGCCAGCAGTTGTTGTTTGGCTTGGTTTTTTTGTACCACACGATAATGCAGATTAGGACGGGCAAAACTGGATAAGAAAAGCTGAGCCTGTTCGAGTTGAAGATGGTATTGAATCTCTTGCCGCGTTTGTGCGTCGGCAGTTGCAGTCAGGGCAATGCGCGGTACGGTTGGAAAATGTTGCGCCAACACCCCTAATTGACGATATTCTGGCCGAAAATCATGTCCCCATTGACTGACACAATGTGCCTCATCAATCGCAAACAGCGCCAACGGTAGGCTAGCTAAGAAAGACAGAAAATGAGGCTGCAACAAACGCTCAGGCGCGACATAGACCAGCTTGAGCTCACCACGCCGCATCGCTTTGGCAACCTCACGCGCCTGCTCTGGTGTTTGAGCAGAATTCAGATAAGCGGCGGCAACCCCCAATTCGGTCAAAGTCGCCACTTGATTTTGCATTAACGCAATCAGCGGACTGACCACGATAGCGATACCGTCGCGCAACAAGGCAGGAATCTGAAAACACAGCGATTTTCCGCCCCCTGTCGGCATCACCACCAAGGCATCACCACCGTTCACAAGGTGATTGACGACCGCTTCCTGATCTCCACGAAACGCGGTATAACCAAAAACATGATGCAAAATGTCAGACGCAGTAGTCATGGATTGGGCAAAATAGGCAGGAAAGCCAATAATTGTAAGCGGTTTATCTCCCTTGGCGACGGGAAGATCGCAGTGAGCAAAGGATTCAGCATGCAGAAGTGTCAGTTTCGTTTGGTTGGGGCAGGGTTGGCTGCTCTATTGATCTTGGCAGGTTGTGCCACGCCACAAGGGGGGCAGATGAGCAGCAGCAGTTCACCTAACGCCGAGTGGGAAAACCTTGGCGTGACGCCCAATGGCAATACCATGCACGAACTCGACAAGCTCTCGATTAAACGGCAAGGCAATAAAGTCACGTTTCGTGATCGCAAAACCATCTTTAATCTCACCAAAGAAAATTTCCTTACCGTCCCTCGGCATAAACACTCTTTGAATACCTGGGAAATTGACTGTGCCAATCAAACCTATCGCCTGTTAGACACCACGTTATACGACGAGAACAACCGCTTAGTGGTGACCTATCGCTATAGCGAACAAGAAAGCCGTAGCCAACCTATCAGCAGCAAATCAGCCAGCGAACAACAAAAACAACGAGTTTGCCCAGCAAACTAAAAGGAAAGCGTGATGCCAGCAATTCGCAGAGTGGTGTTTAACCAAAAAGGGGGCGTAGGCAAATCGACGATCACCGCCAACCTCGCTGCCATTGCCGCGTGGCAAGGGCGGAAAGTGTTGCTCATTGATCTCGATCCACAGGGCAACCTAAGCCATTATTTACTCGGGGCACCCAGCACCCAACCGGGCTTATTCGAATTCTTTGAACAGATTTTAAACTTCAGCTTATTCGCCAAGAAAAATCACGAATTTGCACAAGCGACACCGTTTGAGAATTTGTTTTTAATCGCCTCCCATCCCGAATTGGGCGAGTTGGCGGGTAAATTAGAAGCCCGCTATAAGATGTATAAATTGCGTGATGCGCTCAACGAGTTGAGCCATGAATATGATGAAATCTGGATTGATACCCCTCCAGCCCTCAATTTCTTTACTCGCTCGGCACTGATTGCCGCTGATCGTTGTTTGATTCCTTTTGATTGCGATACGTTCTCGCGCCAAGCCTTATATACCCTCATGGGGAATGTAGAAGAAATTCGCAACGATCATAATCGTTCACTACAGGTAGAAGGTGTGATTGTGAACCAGTTTCAGCCACGGGCTGCCTTGCCGGTGAAGTTGGTGACAGAACTCGAAGCGGAAGGGTTACCCGTGCGGACCGTGCGCCTGTCTAGCTCAGTCAAAATCCGTGAATCACACCAAGCCGCTAAGCCACTCATCCATTTCGACCCTAAACATAAACTCAGCCAAGAATTCGTCAATCTCTATCAAGAATTGAGCGCGGTATGAGTGGTTTACTTCGCATGGCAGTGGCTGGTGTGGTTTCGTTGTGGGCGATGACTGCAGCAGCAGAAACGGTAGGATGTGCCACCACAGCATGGAAATTGTTAGGCGCAAACCACCGTGTGTGTGTCGAAGCGTTTTACGACAAAAAAGTCCCCGGGGTAACCTGTCATGTGAGCCAAGCGCGCAAGGGCGGTATTTCCGGTAGTCTAGGCTTGGCACAAGATCCTTCGCAGTTTTCGCTGGCCTGTCGTCAAACCGGCCCCATCAGCTTGCCCGCCAAACTTCCCGAGGAAGAAACAGTGTTTAGTGAAGACACCTCGCTGTTGTTTAAAGAAACCCGCGTGGTCAGGTTGTGGGATGAAAAAAACCGCACGTTGGTTTATCTCGCCATCAGCCGCAAATTGATCGAAGGCGCGCCAGCCAACAGTATTTCCACCGTGCCGGTGATGCCGTGGCGTGGTGATTGATACGGTTGGCTTAATCTCCGCTGCCGGCGCTGGTGGCATACCAATACCGGCGTGCCTCGGCACGCTGTGCCTGAATGTGGGTTTGGTTGGGTGTCAGATGAACGCGAATTGCGCCATCACGGTCGGTGCGCCAACGCTGTTGCGCCATCCATAAAAACCGTTCCCATACTTGAGGCTGCGGATGGCGGAAAGCATTGCGATACCCCACGCTCACAATCACTTGTTCCGGTGCTACGGTGTTTAAAAACGTCAAACTGGAAGAGGTGCGGCTGCCATGATGCGCCGCTAACAAGACTTGTGAGCGCAATAAGTCTGGCTGTTGTTGGACTAATTGTGCCTCTTCTGCCGCCGTGATATCACCGGTTAACAACATCGCCTGCGAGCCGGTTCGCACACGCAACACACAAGATTGGCCGTTGTCATCACGCTGCGGTTCGCCGACGACTGGATGCAAAAAAGCAAACTCCACCCCATCCCATTGCCACACCATCCCCTGCCGACACGGAATAAATGGCGCAGACAGATGGGTTGCACTGGCTAAACGATAAGGGGCCAACCATTGTTGCACTGGCAAAGCGGCCACCACGGCGGCAGTCCCCCCGACATGATCAAGATCATCATGACTTAAAATCAAGGCATCGAGCTGGGTTACCCCTGCCGCGTGTAGCTGTGGCACCACCACCCGTTCTCCCATATCTCGCTCACCCAAACGCGGGCCGGTGTCGTATAACAGGCTATGGTTGGCAGTTTGAATCCACACAGCCAATCCTTGGCCAACATCCAACACCGTCAACCACACCTCATTAAGCGCAGGGCGCGGCGATGGCGCAAAAAATAGTGGTAATAACAACAGCACGGCAAAACCACGTCCCCCCACGCCAAACGGAACCAGCAGTAAACCACATCCCAACAGCGCAGCCAGTAACGATAACGGCTCGGGCACCGCCATCACCCACTGTGGCCACTGCCCCATGTATTCCACCGGCCATAACACCCCTACCAAGACCTGATGTGCCACTGGCAACGCCCATGAGACGGGTAGCACCGTGGCGAATAACAGCAAACCAGTGGCAAAGCCTCCGATCAAGGGAATGGCGTAGGCGTTGGCGAATGGCGCAACCCAGCTAATGGTTTGAAACAACACCAACACGGGTAATAAGGTCAATACAGTCGCACCCCATTGGGCCTCTAACCACAATCTCCAAGCACTTGGCCGCCGTACATAGCCCACCACTGCCAAGGCCATTGCTGCCACCGTGCCAAAGGACAACCAAAAACCGAGGGTCAACACGGCAAAAGGGTCGGGGATTAACACCGCCAACGCCGCGAACAGTAAAATTTTTGGCAATGGCCAAGGCTCACGCCGACTTAATGCCCACGTCACTGCCACTAACATATAAAAGGAACGTTGTGTCGGTACGGAAAACCCAGCTAATAGCGCATAAACCGCCGCAAACAACAAAGCCACCACCGCAATAATCGGGCGGTGTGCGGTTTGAACGGCACAGACACGCAATAACCACGCGGTTATCCATGCCACCCCCGCCGCCGCTAAGGTAAGGTGTACGCCAGAAATACTGATGAGATGAATTAAGCCAGTACGTTGAAACAGTTGCCATTGTTCAGCGGGAATCGCTTGTTGGTCACCGATTACCAAGGCACTGACCAAACCGGCATAACGCTGATTCGGCAGCTGTTGGGCAATATGTTGGCGAATACGGTCGCGCCAGTGATCAATCGACCATTGTTCACTGAAGCGAGGGGACAGCGGGACAGCACGGCGGATTTGACCTGAGACCAGTTGGGCATTCGCCCAAAGACTCGACTCCAACTCACGACCATAGGGATTGACCACACTGTGCATCCGTTTCAACCGAACCTGCATCTGCCAATGTGATCCAACGATTAAACGAGGCGGTAATTGCTGCCGCCCATCAAACAAAGTCAAACGCGATGGCACACGCAGCGTGGGATCCACCGTCAGCACATCTTCCACCTCCAGCTCAACGCGCCAGCCATAGCGTGTCATCTGTGGCAAACCGACCACCTGCCCAACCAATTCGATGGCGCGGCCTTCCCATGCTGGCGGGAGTTGTTGTGCTAAACGATGGTCGATGCGCCAAGCACTCCAACTGATCCCCAAGAGGAATAGACATCCCCAGCAAAATATCGTTTTTCGGGTATTACGCGCGACAACGGCAAGGGCCATCGCCAACAGCAGCGATACCGGCCAAGGTACGATTGACGGTAAACTATGTGGCAATGTAATACCCAATGCTAAAGCCAAGCCATAACCCACTGCCGACCCCTTTTGTCATGACAGTAGCCAGTCTAGCAAACTGCCGCTGCGGTCAACACCCTTTAAGAAGTTGTTGAGAAATACACTATGCCCGTTCTGCCTCCTCTTGTTTGTTTAGCACCAAATCGTCAACACGAAGCCGAAGCCTTTGCTGTGCAATTTGCGTTGTCATTGCAAGACCACCTGCCCAGCGATGGCTATGCCTTGGTGTTGCGCGAGACCCAGCTCAGTTTGGAACATCCCCATGCTCACGGGGCGGTGATGGCTGAATTTGTCGAAGGTGCCGCCGCCCATCGTCGCCAATTTGGTGGTGGAAAAGGGCAACCGGTGGCGAAAGCCATCGGTATCAAAGGCAGTTATCTGCCACAGGTTGTCGATGCCACCGCGGGTTTAGGGCGTGATGCTTTTGTGTTAGCCACATTGGGATGTGAAGTGACACTGATTGAACGCTCGCCAGTGGCCGCCGCTTTACTTGCCGATGGCCTCGCGCGCGCCGCTGTCCACTCAGACACCGCTGACATTGTGGAAAGAATGCAGTTGGTTCACGCTGATGCAGCAGATTGGTTGCTGACGTTAGACAGCGCACAACGGCCCGATGTGGTGTATCTCGACCCGATGTTTCCAGATACAGGAAAAAGCGCCGCTGCTAAAAAAGACATGCAGGCTTTTCAACACTGCATTGGGGATGATCTCGATAGTGAACGCTTGTTGGCAGCAGCCTTACAAGTGGCAAAAAAGCGGGTGGTGGTGAAGCGTCCACGCTTGGGCGAACGCATCCCCGGCCCCCCGCCGAATGCAGAACTACAAGGAAAAAGCACACGGTTTGATTTTTATGTACCGTTAGCGAACCGCCCGCCGCGCTAGCGCATTTTCCAACAACGAATATGCGGCGGGGACAACCACAAGCGTCAGTAAAGTCGAACTTAACATGCCACCAATCACCGCAATCGACAGCGGGCCATTGGTTTCTGCCCCCGCCCCCAAGCCCAATGCCGCTGGGAACATCGCCAAAATCACCGTCAGCGAGGTCATTAACACCGGACGCAGACGCATAGGGCAGCTGGCGGCTAGGGCCTCATCCACCGACATCCCTTTAGCGCGAAACTGATTGGTCACATCCACCAACAAAATGGCATTTTTCGCCACTAGACCAATCAACAAAATCAAACCAATCACCGAATAGGTGTTTAGGGTGTTGCCTGTCCACCACAGCGCGAACAGCCCGCCAACCACCGCCAGTGGTTCAGCCAACATAATCACCGCCGGCTGTGCAAACGAGTTGAACTGACTGGCCAAAATCATATACAGCAATAGCGACGCCAACCCGAACACAAACAACAACTGACCGCCGGTGCGCTCCAATTCCCGCGCCTCACCGAGTTTTTCAATACGATAACCGGGGGGCAGGGTGTCGCGAGCCACCTGTTCTACCTTCGCCAGCGCTTCAGAAAGCGATACCGTCGGCGAACCTTTCAGCGTGGCGGAATACAGCAGGTTTTGCCGTTCAATTTGAGTAGGCCCCACACTGCGCTCGATTTTCAACACACTATCCAATCGAATCATCTCGCCTTGCTGATTACGCAAATAAATTTTCTGCAAATCTTCTGGCCGTGTCAGCGCACTGTCCGCTGCCTTTAACCGCACATCGTAGCGAGTGCCGCTGCCACCTTCGTTAAACTGGGCAATATTGCTGCCTGCCGACAAAAGATTGAGCGTCTCGGCCACCGATTGAACGGTTAAACCATATTTCGCCACGGCATCACGTTGAATATCAAAGCGAATTTGTGGCAAGTTCAAATCCACATCCAAATCCACCCGCCCAATCGCCGGATCAGCCGATAACAACCGTTGTAAATTAGCTGCTTGTTGACCCACTTCATTCAAATTGGGCCCCACCACAGCAAATTGCAGCTTGCCGCCACGGGTTTCACCCACACGAGGATAGGGGAACGCTGACACCCGTGCCCCAGCAATCCCGCTTAACGCCTTGCGTACCTCGCCCAACAACTGTTGCTGTGATTGACTGCGCTCATCACGCGGCTTCATCCGCACAATCATAAAAGTCGAATTCACCCCACTCGATCCAAAACCGCCCACAATCGCCAGCACATTTTGGATTTCGGGATAGCGTTTTAATATCTGTTCGACCTGTTTGGTTTTTTCATCGGTGTAGTAGATGCTAGACCCCACCGGCGTCCGAATATTGACCATGAAGCGGCCTTCATCTTCTTCGGGCAAAAACTCGCTTTTCATCGCCATCATCGGCACCGCACTCGCTGCGACGGCCACCACCCCGACCAATAAAATCAACAGCCGATGGCGCAGCGAAAAACGCAATAAACGACTATACGATTGTTCAAGGGCGATAAATTGTTGCTCTAACCAGACATACAGGCGGCCATGTTGAGTTTCTACTTGCAAAAAGCGGCTGCACAACATCGGCGTCAACGTCACCGCAACAAACAGCGACACCATCACCCCAAACGACACCACAATCGCAAACGAATTAAACAAGCGCCCGACAATCCCCGATAAAAAAATCACCGGCAGGAAAATCGCCACCAAACTCAAAGTCGCCGCAATCACAGCAAAAATCACTTCCTGACTGCCATCAATCGCCGCTTGCATTGGGTCGTGTTGCCCCATTTCACGCCGGCGATGGATGTTTTCCAACACCACAATGGCATCGTCGACCACCACACCAATCAGCAATAGCAGCGCCAACAGCGTCACCGTGTTAAAGGTGTAACCGAGGAAATACATTAAGGCGATGGCACCCAGTAGAGAAACCGGAATGGCCAAGGCCACGATAAGAGTCGAGCGCCAGCTACGCAAAAATAACCACACCACCAAGGCAGCCAGCAATGTGCCTTCAAATAAATGGCTTTTCAGTGCCGCCACCATCTCTAGCACAAAGGTAGAATCATTCGACACCACCGCCAGATTCATTCCGGGCGGCAAACTGGGGCGAATTTGGCTATCAATGCGCCGTAGCACTTCATCAGCAATCGCCACCGTATTGGTGTTGGCAATCCGCACAATGCCGAGGTTGACCGTTGGCTTGCCGTTGATACGCGACAAATTACGCATATCTGTTTCGCCATCTATCACCCGCGCCACATCCGCCAACCGCACTGCGCCGTTGCCCCGCCACACCACCACCATCTCCTGCAAGGCAGATAGCGAGTGAAACTCTAGGTTGAGATCCACCAAATACTCACGCGGCCCCGCCACCACAAAACCACCGGCTTGTTGTAAATGTTCGCGTTTAAAAGCGTCTTGTACTTCTTTTGCCGTGAGGCTATAGCGTGCCAAACGCAGAGGGTCGAGCTCAATCCGAATCACCCGCTCCCCTCGGCCACGCACCAACACCTCGCCAACACCATCAATGGTTTCTAGCTGCTTTTTAACCACGTTATCACCGTAGTCATACAGCTGTTGCAAGGTACGATCCCCCGTCAGCGACAACCACATAATTGGTGACGAATTGGCATCGGTTTTTGACACCACCGGTGCGTCGGCTTCATCGGGCAAACTGCGCTGTGCCTGACTCACTTTCGATTGCACTTCGTTGAAGGCAACATCGACATCTTTATCTAAATTAAAGGTAATTTTGACGCTGGAACGGCCCGGGCTCGAAGTCGATTCGATTAAATCAATCCCGGGCACACTGTTCACGGCCGACTCAATCGCTTGTGTAATGCTGTTATCCACCACTTCCGGTGTGGCACCACGCAAGGTGGTCGATACACTGATAATGGGTTGTTCGATATTGGGATAGCGATCTACCCCAATACGTTGATACGCCAAAACGCCAAATAAAATCAGCACCGCAGACATCATATACGTCAGAACATGACGACGAATCGAAAATTCGGCTAATCTCATGACTGGCGGCCTTCTAGCGAATTTTTGCTTGCTTTGCTGTCTTGCTTCTCGGTTTTCGCTTTAATTTTTGCGCCATCAGATAAGAAACCAGCGCCGTCGCTGACCACCGGCGTACCGGCAGCGAGACCGTCCACAATTTCCACCCAACCTTGATCTTCCACGCCAGTTTTCACCACCGTAGCGCGAGCTTGTCCTTTGTCGGCGACAAACACCACCGAACCTTGCTGCCGCGCTACCACGGCAATACTCGGTACGGCCAACGCTTGTTTGCTGCTCAATACCACCGAAGCTTCAACACTTTGTCCAACACGAAACGTCGCCTGCGGTGGCAACGCTACCAAGGCTTCTAACATACGGTTTTGACTATCTAACGCAGGACGAATCTCACTGACAGCAGCAGTGAAGCGATCACCGGTTTCTGTTGTTAACGTCACAGGGCTGCCCACTCGCAACACACTGCCCTCGCGTTCTGACAAGGCAAAACGAGCACGCAAACCTTGTTGCCCCACCAAACGAAACAGCGCCTTCCCGACCGAGACATATTCTCCTTCACTGACCAAGCGGCTATCAATGGTGCCAGCTTGGGCCGCTTTCACTCCGGCGCGGGCCTGATCGCGGCGGGCATTCTCGGCTTGTGCTTGGGCAGCACTCAGCTGTTTTTGTAATGCGGTTAATTGGGTTTTTTGTTCTTCTAAATAAGCCGAGGACACAAACCCTTGTTCAAATAGTTGTTGATAGCGGCTGACTTGCCGTTGTTGTTGTTCGGCTTGAGTTTGCAAACGCAACGCTTCGGCATCACGCGCCAGACGGGTATTGGTGAGATCAGCGGCATCGATGGTTGCCAAGAGTTGACCCGCTTGCACTTGGCTACCGATATCGACATGCAGTTGCACCACACGGCCAGCGGTTTCACTGACCACCGTGGCGGCATTTAACGACTCCACCTCGGCCAACACCGCTGTCCGTTGTTCCAAGGTACGCACACTGGCAGTGGCCATGCTGACACTGATAGGCGGGGGGCCTTTTGGTTTATTGTCTGTCGTTGGCGCATCTGAACACGCCACCAACACCCCACATAACATCCCACCTAGCCATCGTCTCAGCATGAGCCCTCCTTGTGTCAAATTTGGTTAAAGAGAAAAACGCAACGCCATGCCACGACAATCTGGGCGGACTTGGCCTTCGTGCCAAGCCACTTGACCAGAAACAAGGGTGGTTAATACACGAGAGCGCAGATGACGACCGGCAAACGGTGTCCAACCACAGTGATAAAGGCAGTTGTCATTGCTGACAGTTTCCCCCTCTGCCATCTCCACTAACACCACATCGGCCCAATAACCTTCGCGTAAAAAGCCCCGTTCTTCTATGCGGAAGCGTTGCGCTACGTTATGACTGGTCTTTTGTACTAATTGTTCAATCGACAACACGCCATCGTGTACCAGCTCTAACGCACCTGCCAACGCATGTTGCACCAAAGGCAAGCCAGACGGCGCTTGGAAATAGTGGCCGGCTTTTTCTTCTCGGGTATGTGGCGCATGGTCGGTGCCGATAATATCGAGCACATTCGATGCCAACGCCGCCCGCAGTGCATCACGGTCTTGACGGGTTTTAATGGCTGGATTGCATTTGATGA
The DNA here is from genome assembly GCF_055136605.1 of Aquaspirillum sp. Lineage (NCBI taxonomy): Bacteria > Pseudomonadati > Pseudomonadota > Betaproteobacteria > Neisseriales > Aquaspirillaceae > Aquaspirillum > Aquaspirillum sp. Next base: position 12,836 of record NZ_JBSQVP010000049.1, read on the forward strand.
GATACCCCAAATCGGCGTAGTCGCGTTCATCAAACAACAAATGATGGACACACACTTCGGCGGTGATTTGCTTATTCGTCATCGGGCCTTGGTCAAACAACGCCAATTCATCAGCAGTGGTGATATGCAGCACATGCAGCCGCGTGCCATGTTTCCGCGCCAGCTCCACTGCCAACGAGGACGACTTCAAACACGCCTCACGACCTCGAATAATCGGGTGGTACACCGCCGGCACCGCATCGCCAAAGCGTTCACGGAAAGCCGCTTCGTTGGCGCTAATCATCGGAGTGTCTTCACAATGCGTCAGCACAATCGTCGGCGCTTGTGCGAACAGGGCTTCTAATACTTTGGGATCATCCACCAGCATATTGCCGGTTGAAGCCCCCATGAACACTTTAATGCCGGGGGTACGTCGTGGATCGACCTTTAACACTTCATCCAGATTGTCGTTACTGACGCCGAAATGAAAAGCATAGTTAGCCGTTGCAGTTTGCGCCCCCAGCGCCAACTTATCTGTTAGGGCTTGTTGAGTCAGTGTCGGCGGTTTGGTGTTGGGCATATCCATAAAACTGGTGATCCCCCCCGCCACAGCAGCGCGTGATTCAGTGGCAATCGACCCTTTATGAGTTAAGCCGGGGTCACGAAAATGCACTTGGTCATCAATCATGCCGGGCAAGAGATAGCGACCTGCGGCATCAATTTCTTGTTTGATATCGCTGGGCGCACTGATTTCCGCCGCCATTTTTTCAATCCGCCCATGACGAATCAACATATCGCCCTGTTGAATTTGGCCTTCGTTGACCATGCGGGCATTACGAATCAGGATAGACACGGACACACACTCCTTTTTAATTAAGGTGAATTGCGTTTAGCGACGCTGTAGGACCAACCAAAATTTGCCATTGTCTAATGTCTCAGAGCGCAGCAAAGTGTGGCCAGTTTGTTTGCAAAAAGCAGCAAAATCGGCAGGTGCCGCCGGATCGGTGGCAGTCACAGCAACCACATTGCCAGAAGCTAAAACCGCTAGGGCTTTTTTGGTACGAAGAATGGGCAATGGACAGTTGAGTCCCGATAAATCGAGGGTTTGGTCAATTGGGGGTAAGGGGTTCAATTCAGACATAGCCATTAGACGAGATTTGAGTTTAGACAAGAAAGGCGACTATTCTACGCCTGCCTAATCATCTTTATACAAAGCGACTTTGTCATGTGTCTCATCGGTTTACACTATAAGGCGCTACCCGGCACCGTGTTGCTGTTGGCAGCCAATCGAGATGAATACTATCGTCGTCCCAGTGCTGCCCTTGGCCCTTGGCCCGATCAACCCGAGGTGTTTGGTGGTCGCGATTTACAAGGCGGCGGCAGTTGGTTAGCCCTACACCGTAACGGCCGTTTTGCGGCGGTCACCAATGTGCGGATGGGACTGAAGCCCCCACCGCAAGCATTATCACGCGGCAGTTTGGTCACCGACTACGTGTGTGGCGAGCTGTCCAGCTTGGCATTTGCCCACCACCTCACCCAACAAAGCCGCAGCTATGCGCCGTTTAATCTGTTATTTGGGCGAGTGGATGATTTGTATTGCTATCACAGCCCACGTCACACCCTCACTCGACTGACTCATGGTGTGTTTGGTTTATCCAATGCCCAACTCAATACCTCGTGGCCGAAGGTGGAACGACTCAAACATCGGCTAGAAAGCATCAAGCGCCTACCCGCAGAGGAAGAGATGTTTAGCTGGTTGCAAGATGCAGAGCATCCACCGTTAGACACCCTACCTAATACTGGTGTCGGTACCACACTGGAACGCCTGCTCTCACCGATTTTTATCCAAAGTGATGACTATGGCACCACCGCCTCGACTATTTTGATGGTGCGCTCACGCGGTGATGTTCTCATCAGTGAACAAGGCTACCATGCCGGCCGCCCAACTCAACGCAATCGTTTTACCTTCAAATTGGACTTTACATCGTGATGTGTTTTCGTCGCAGTCTCACCGTCTTATTACTCGCCAGCCTAGGCCAAGCAGCATGGGCCGATAATCGCGATCGTTTTAACCAAAACTACCATTGGGAACCGCCTAAAGTGTGGCAAGAAGCCGCCACCACCCTCCCCACCTACCCCAACGACAACACCTCATGGCTGGTGATTTCTGCGGGGCCGGTTTACCAAAATCAAATTGCCCTCGATGCCGACAGTCTCAGCATCGGCACTGATGCCGTGATTCGTTACACCCTACGCATCACCAGCAGTGAAGGCGTCGCCAATATCAGCCACCAAGGGCTGCGGTGTGATAGCCGTGAATTCAAATTGTTTGCCATTGCTGCTAGCCAAAATCATGAATGGCAAGACGCTAAAACCGCACAATGGCGACGCATTCAACCCGGCCATGTGCCACAAGCTTTACTTGCCCGCGACTATTTATGTGAAGACGGCCGACCCTTGGATAACACCGCTTTGATGCTGGCCCGATTGAAAAAAGGCTAAAAATTTCTTGCGGAGGGCTCTTGAAAACCCCTTGGGGCGTTCCTATTATTGGCACTCGCAAGGGCAGAGTGCTAACAACACCTCGCCCAGAGGGAAATCCCTCGCAATTTAATAACCGATTTTGTTGTAACTCCCTAAGTGAATCAGGAGAACTCCATGGCAATTCGTCCCTTACATGACCGCGTTGTGATCAAACGTCTCGAAGCCGAAGAAAAAACCGCTTCTGGTATCGTTTTGCCCGGCAATGCCGCCGAAAAACCGGACATGGGTGAAGTAATCGCCGTTGGTAATGGCAAGATCTTGGAGAACGGCGAGCGTCGTCCTCTGGAATTGAAAGTCGGCAACAAAGTGATCTTCGGCAAATACTCCGGCCAAACCGTCAAAGTGGACGGCGAAGAGCTGTTGGTGATGCGTGAAGAAGACGTGATGGGCATTGTGGAATAAGCCACACACACTTTTGTTTAGTTAGACGATTCGAATACGACTGGAGTAACACACTATGGCAGCAAAAGAAGTCAAATTTGGTGATTCCGCCCGCGCCAAGATGGTTAATGGCGTTAACATTCTGGCCGATGCAGTGAAAGTCACCTTGGGCCCGAAAGGTCGCAACGTGGTGTTAGAGCGCAGCTATGGCGCCCCCACCATCACCAAAGACGGTGTGTCTGTTGCTAAAGAAATCGAACTGAAAGACAAGTTCGAAAACATGGGTGCCCAAATGGTGAAAGAAGTGGCATCCAAAACCAACGATATCGCTGGTGACGGTACCACCACAGCCACCGTATTGGCACAAGCCGTGGTACAAGAAGGCATGAAATACGTTGCCGCCGGCATGAACCCAATGGATCTGAAACGTGGTATCGACAAAGCAGTCATCGCCATCGTTGAAGAACTGAAAAAAATCGCTAAGCCTTGCGCCACCACCAAAGAAATCGCCCAAGTGGGTTCGATTTCTGCAAACAGCGACACCGTGATTGGTGAAAAAATCGCTGCTGCAATGGAAAAAGTGGGCAAAGAAGGCGTGATCACTGTTGAAGATGGTTCCGGTTTGGAAGACGAACTGGACGTGGTCGAAGGGATGCAATTCGACCGTGGCTACCTGTCGCCCTACTTCATCAACCAGCCAGAAAAACAAATCGCACAATTGGACAACCCATTTGTGTTGTTGTTTGACAAAAAAATCTCCAACATCCGCGACTTGCTGCCAACCTTGGAACAAGTGGCAAAATCTGGCCGCCCACTGTTGATCATTGCAGAAGATGTGGATGGTGAAGCACTGGCAACATTGGTGGTGAACAACATCCGTGGCATCCTGAAAACCGTGGCCGTGAAAGCCCCTGGTTTTGGCGATCGCCGCAAAGCCATGTTGGAAGATATCGCTATCCTGACCGGCGGTACTGTGATTGCTGAAGAAGTCGGTTTGACTTTGGAAAAAGTGACATTGGATCTGTTGGGCCAAGCCAAACGTGTCGAAGTGGGCAAAGAAAACACCACGATCATCGACGGCGCAGGTCAAGAAGCCAACATCCAAGCACGTGTGGCACAAATTCGCGCTCAAATCGAAGAAGCGACCAGCGACTACGACCGTGAAAAACTGCAAGAGCGCGTGGCGAAATTGGCCGGCGGTGTGGCAGTGATCAAAGTCGGTGCAGCTACCGAAGTCGAAATGAAAGAGAAAAAAGCCCGCGTGGAAGATGCATTGCACGCCACTCGTGCAGCCGTGGAAGAAGGCATTGTCCCCGGCGGTGGCGTTGCGCTGTTGCGTGCCCGTAAGAACATGGGCGAGCTGAAAGGCTTGAACGCAGAACAAGACGCTGGTATCCAAATCGTGTTGAAAGCGATTGAAGCTCCATTGCGTCAAATCGTGAAGAACGCTGGCGATGAGCCTTCTGTGGTGGTGAACAAAGTGTATGAAGGCGAAGGTAACTTCGGCTACAACGCTGCCACCGGCGAATACGGCGATTTGGTTGAAATGGGTGTGTTAGACCCAGCTAAAGTAACCCGCTCCGCGCTGCAACACGCTGCTTCGGTTGCTGGTTTGATGTTGACTACCGATTGCATGATTGCTGAAATCCCAGAAGACAAGCCTGCAGCACCTGATATGGGTGGCATGGGCGGTATGGGCGGCATGATGTAATCTGACGTTCTCGTCAAAAAGAAAACCCCACCAAATTCGGTGGGGTTTTTTGTTTACCCACGACATCTCCCAACCTGCCGGACTACAATTAACCATATCATCCTCAGCCATCACCCCAATCATGCTGCCGCTTCTCGATCCAAAGAACGATTACATCTTCAAACGTCTCTTTGCCCAATCACCCGAATTGCTGTCTGATTTGATCAACAGCATCCGCTACGATCAACCACCGATTACGATTACGGATATTCTCAACCCCAATATCTCCGGTGAAGACCTCCACGCCAAAGAAATCGTGTTAGATGTCTTGGCCAAAGATGGCTTTGGCGTGCAATACAATATTGAAATTCAGGTGCGGAAACAGACGTATTGGGGAGAGCGAAGCTTGTATTACAGTTCGCGTCTTATCAGCGAACAGTTAGAAAGCGGTCAATCCTATCGTGAGATGAAGCATGTGATTTGTATTCATCTACTGGATTTTGAT
>NZ_JBSQVP010000050.1:0-17068 GCF_055136605.1 Aquaspirillum sp.
CCACCGACGCACTGCGGTTTGACCCACCTTCATCGACTCCACCACTTCCATCACGCTCAGGCCTTGGTCAACTACCATCCTCGCCACTTCTAGCTTGAAGCTCGCATCATATTGACCACGTTTTGAATTCATTTCTTCTCCCTCGTTAAGATCTATCATGCCCTATCGAGGTGTCTACGGGTATTAGACCATTACACACTAACGCTGCCAAAAACATTCTCGCGGCGGGACTTCGCCGTCTGGCCGCAGGAATCCCCGCTCTTTAGGGCGGGGAGGAAGTCAACAGTTAATGACCCTCGCCAACAGCAACCCCCAGGTGCAGGTGCTTTGGCTTTACGGCTCTCGTGCTAAGGGGATTGCTGGTCCTGCCAGCGACTGGGATCTGGCGGTGGCCTTTGATCCGATCAAACAGAGTGGGCCACTGGGTACTGCACTGGAAAACCGGTTGCGCCCTGAGCTGTTGGCGTTGGATTGGCAACGCGCCCTTGGGCTAGAAGAGGGGAGACTTTCAGTTGTCGATATCAATCAGGCCCCGATCCCGTTGGCTTTTGCGGTAGTCGACGCAAATTGTCCTCTCTATAGCCGTGATGAGGGGCGACGATTGCAAGAGGAGGCGCGGATCATGTCGCAGATGGAACTTGGTTATCCCCATCGCCAGCCCTATATCAGCAAGCCTCATTCTGAGGAGTGGAGTAAAGATGAGTGATAACGCCTATATCGGTGCTTTACGCATCAGCCTGTCGCGCTATCAGGCCGAGTTGTCAGAGATACGGGCTATTCTGGCGCTGCGTGCGCTTTCCAATCTGGAGTACCGCGCAGCTGAGCGAACTTTGCAAGTGTCTATCGAAGCGTGTATTGGCGTGGCAAAGCACTGGGCTAAAGCATTGGCAAGTCATACTCCACAGGATGCCTATCAGGCATTCGAAATCTTGGCCCAGCGTGGTGAACTATCCCCCGACACCTTAATCGGCTGGCGCAAGATCATTGGCCTTCGCAATGCGCTGGTGAACGACTATCTGAATATTGACCCCGAGATCATCCGTAGTGTCATTGCTCAAGGCTATAGCGACCAACTGTTCACGTTTGCAGAGCAAGGTCTCGACTGGTTGGCTGCCCATATCAACTGAAACTTCGACATTATCTCCCCGTTTGCTTTTCTCTTACCCGCTATGGAGGGTAAATGTCATGGAAAATGCAACCAACCCTAAACATGATCTGCTTTTGGGCGTTAAATCTCCGCCCACATCCGCACCAGATTGTGATAAGTCGCGGTGAGGCCGATGATGGTTTCTTGATCGCCGTATGCCTCACGCAAGCGCATGATGTTCATATCCATATCAAACAACAGTGCCCGTTTACTGTCATCACGGATCATCGATTGCAGCCAAAAGAATGAAGCCACGCGGGCACCTTGAGTAACAGGTTCGACCCGATGGAGACTGGTTGAAGGATAAATCACTGCATGGCCAGCAGGTAGTTTCACCGAATGCACGCCATAGGTGTCTTCAACAATCAATTCTCCGCCATCATAGCTGTCTGGCTCGGCCAAGAATAGGGTGCACGACACATCGGTACGGATATGCTCGCCAGTGCGGGCAATGGTGCGGACAGAATTATCCACATGATTGCCAAACGCCATTCCACCTTGATAACAATTAAACAGCGGCGGAAATACCCGTTTTGGCAAGGCAGCGGACATAAAAATGGGGTGATGACCTAAAGCCGTCAAAATAATATGGCCAGCGGCTTGGGCGGCGGGGCTGTCTTCGGGGAGCTGCATATTGTTTTTGACTTGGGCCGATTGTGTGCCAGCAGTGACTTTGCCATCGACCCATTCGGCTTGTTCCAATAACTGTTGCACTTGTTGTAGCGATTCACCACTGAGCACTTCAGGAATATGGAGCAACATAGTATGACCTTTCTGGTATATGAGAAACACGGCACAGAGTTGTGCCGTGTTGTGGTTCGGTGTGAGGTCAGCTCAAATTAGAATTTGAAATTGACTTTGACGTGGGCAGAACGCTCGGTGCCTGGTAAGGCATGACCGCCATACAGACCTTCGTAATGTTTCTCGTCAAACAAGTTGTAGACGTTTAACTGTGCATCCCAGTTTTTGGCGTCATAGCCCACCATTGCATCCCAACGGACATAAGACGGCATCTTATTGACGTTGTTCGCGTTAACAAAACGACGGCCCACGGCGTTAAAACCACCGCCGACTTTCCAGCCATTACCGACTTCGTAGGTTGACCACAAGTTCGCAGTGTACTCCGGCGCATTGGCTGGGGCATTGCCCTCGGTGCCTTTGGCCGAACCAGCAGCTTTGGTGATTTTCGGGTTCATCAAAGCGACACCCGCGAAGATCTTCCACTTGTCGGTGATACGGCCAGCCGCTTCCAACTCGATACCATCGGTATGACGGGCACCGGACAGCAGATACACATCGGTCACCAGCGGGTCGGTATTACGCTCGTTGGTTTTTTCGGTGCGGAAAATAGCGGTTCTCAACAACAAATCGCCCTCGAACAAATCCCACTTCGCGCCAATTTCATAGTTACGGTTTTTCTCGGGTGGGGTATTGGCGCCACGAGGATCTAACGCATACGCTTCACCAGAAGGGTTGAACGACGTGCCATAGGAAATGTAATAAGACTGTTGTGCATCAGGTTGCCAAATCAGGCCTGCGCGCCAGTTCCACATCGAGTCGGTACGCGAAGTGTCTTCCTTGGTTTTATTGGCCAGATTGACTGTGGTGTAATCACCCGAGAAACGATCCCAACGTGCGCCCAACAGCACTTTCCATTCTGGCGTGATCGACATCATATCTTGCACATACGCCGATACCGTGTCTGCCGTGAAATTGACATCTGTGCTATAGACTTTGGTGGCATTGGTGATGTTGTCACCATTATTGGGGTTGCCGACCGTTGTTGGAGGAACCGCACCATTGACATTAGCCCAACGCAAGGTATTCGATTTTTCACGACCCAATTCTAAGCCGGCCAACACATCATGTTTGATGTCGCCAGTAAACAATCGGAACGAAAAATCGGTTTGGTTCGACCAAACTTCATCTTTACCACTGCGGCCGGGGCGGCTGCGGTTGACCGTGGTTTTATCGCTAATCGACGAGGCCCCGCCGAGGCTGATACGTGGCGCGGTTGGCCATACATCACGTTCGTATTCTGCATAACGCAGGGTGTTCTTTACGCTGGCTGTTGGGCTGAAGCGATGTTGAATGGTGGCGGTGGCAATATGGGTTTCGGTGTGTTCGTAGTCATGGTTTTTCAAGCCATAGAAACGATCCACCGGCACATCCAAAGGCTCGCGGGTAAAGGAATTAAATGGCACGCCATAATCGGGGACATTTTTTTCCTTCATATAGAAATAAGACAGCTCAACTTCCGTTGGTGTATTGATCCCAAAGCGAACAGTTGGTGCAACGCCCCACCGGTCACTGGTTGCACCCGAGCGGAAGCTTTCGGCATCTTGCCCCATGACATTCACCCGCAGGGCGGAGGTGTCATCTAATTTTTGGTTGATGTCCGCTTCAACACGATAGAAATCGCTGGTGCCGACAGTTAAACCAACCGTGCGTTCATTCTCTAAATGCGCCCGTTTCGATACTTGGTTAATCACCCCACCTGTCGAACCTCGACCAAACAACATTGAGCTGGCGCCACGCAGTACATCTACACGTTCAATGTTAAAGGTGTCGCGGTTGTATTGACCGGCATCACGCACCCCATCGAGGAACAAATCGGTGGTCGCAGAGAAACCCCGCAAAGCCAAAATATCACCCGTCCGACCGCCTTCACCGGCGTTAAATGTGATGGCGCTGACAGTTCTCAACGCATCTTTTAAGCTGGTTGCACCAGTATCTTTCAACACTTCTTGTGTAATGACGGTGGTGGATTGTGGAATATCGCGTTGTTGCTGGCTGCCTTTGCCAACACTGGTAAAATTGCCGGCATAGCCATTTTGTGGTGTGCGGCCAGTGCTGTTTTGACCCGTCACATTCACCGGCTGTAAAACTTGGGTGTTAGCGGCAGTATCAGCAAAAGCGGGGGCGGCCAAAGTGCCTAATAAACCTGCCACAGTGGCAACACTGAGTGGAACTTTAGCAAAGCTGTGGACTGCAGAAGACTCTTTCAGGCATTTCATCATCAGGGTGTGCTCTTGAATTTGCGTCAAAGAAAGCCGTCCGCGCCATACGGTGCGGGCACAGACGGTTGGATGGTTTTGATCCAAACGTGGGCAGTGGCTTGCAGTTGACGCTGACCCGATTATCCTGATCAGCTGCTGCTGGCTAAATGCGGCCAGAATTCTATTGAGAACTCGTCTCAATTGCAACTTAAACAAAAAGGAAAGTTTTGCATGCGATTGCGTGATGTATGGCGAGATTGTTCGCTCTCGGCTATTTTGGCCGGTTTTGTGACGGTGTTGGTTGGGTTTACCAGCTCGGCAGCATTGGTGTTTCAAGCGGGACATGCCGTAGGTGCAACGCCGGCCCAGATGGCGTCATGGATGTGGGCATTGGGTATCGGTATGGGGGTGACTTGTATCGTCTTATCATTGCGCTACCGTGTACCTGTGGTGACCGCATGGTCTACTCCGGGGGCAGCCATGCTAATTACTTCGGCTTCTGGGGTGCCGATGGCTGAGGCGATTGGCGCATTTATTGTGTGTGCTGTGCTGATGGCGGTGAGTGGTTTTTCTGGTTGGTTCGAGCGTGCATTAAAGCGTATCCCGTTGTCGTTGGCCTCGGGTATGTTGGCTGGTGTGTTGTTGCGCTTTGGTTTGGATGTGTTTGTCTCGCTACAACATGCCCTATCGATGGTGTTGAGTATGTGTGTGGTATACCTACTAGGGCGCAAATTTTTACCTCGCTATGCGGTAATTTTGGCGTTGGCGGTGGGCACGGTTGTGGCGGCGGCACAAGGTGAATTGCACTTTGAACGTTTTGAACTGGCGATAGCCACACCAGTATGGATTGAGCCCAGTTTTTCATTGTCAGCGATGGTGGGAATTGCCTTGCCTTTGTTTATGGTAACGATGGCCTCGCAGAATATCCCGGGGGTGGCGGTCATTCGGGCATCGGGTTATGAAGCGCCGATTTCACCCTTAATTGGTTGGATTTCAACCGTGACGCTGTTGCTGGCACCATTTGGTGCCTATGCGTTGAATCTCGCCGCCATTACTGCTGCTATTTGTATGGGCCGCGAAGCACATGAAGACAGTCAACGCCGTTATGTGGCAGCCATTGCTGCAGGTGTGTTTTATCTGTTAATCGGTGTTTTTGGGGCAACAGTTGCGGCTTTGTTCAGTGCATTGCCGAAAACCTTGATTTTAGCCATTGCTGGATTGGCATTACTCGGCACGATTGGCAATGGTTTAGCGACCGCTATGCGCGATGAACAAGAACGGGAAGCGGCATTGATTACGTTTTTGGTGACCGCTTCGGGGTTGACCTTATTGGGTATTGGATCGGCCTTTTGGGGCTTGGTGGCGGGGGGTGTGGCCAGCTTAGTTTTGCATAGTCAACCACGCCGTAACTAAGCAAAACAGGATTCTTTAAAGAAAGTGACAGACGATGAGTACACCGAATTTGGCAGATATTCGCCAAGATTACAGCAAGAAAGAATTGTCGCCGGAAGAGTGTTTGGCCGATGCCGTGGCACAATTCGAAATTTGGCTCAATGAAGCCATTACCTCGCAAGTGCATGAGCCGACTGCGATGCACCTCGCTACGGTGAACGCCGATGGTAAACCCAGTGCGCGGATGGTGTTGTTAAAAGGCGTGGAAGCGGGTCAGTTGGTGTTTTACACCAATTATGACAGCCGTAAAGGGCAGGCAATTGCCAGCCATCCTGATGTGGCCTTGACCTTTTTTTGGCCTGAGTTAGAACGACAAGTTCGCATTGAAGGCCGTGCTGAAAAAGTCTCGGATGAGGTATCAGATACCTACTTTAACAGCCGTCCCTATCAAAGCCGTTTAGGGGCATGGGCGTCGGAACAAAGCCGCGAAATCAGCAGTAAAACCGAGTTGGTGACACGGGCCGCCTTGTTTGCAGCGCGCCATCCCTTGCATGTGCCACGCCCCCCTCATTGGGGCGGCTATGCTGTCACCCCTGAACGAGTTGAATTTTGGCAAGGCCGTCCCAGCCGGCTGCATGACCGTGTGTTATATCAACGCATCCCTGATGGCTGGGCGCGTAGCCGCTTAGCTCCCTAGTGCTGTATCGCAACATGCCCGCCATCATGGCAGCGATGGCGTGGCACTTTTTTCTAACAGCCCTTGTAACTGTTCAATCGGCATCGGCCGGCCAAACAAATAGCCTTGGAAGGCATAACAGCCCTGCGTCTCCAAAAATGCGCGCTGTTCCTCGGTTTCTACCCCTTCCGCGATCACCTCTAAACGCAGGCTATGGGCCATCGCAATAATGGCTTGCACAATCACTTCATCATCACGATCAGCAGGCAGGTCGCGCACAAACGACTGGTCAATTTTCAATTGGTCAATTGGTAACCGCTTGATATAGGTGAGTGAGGAATAGCCGGTACCAAAATCGTCCATCGAGAATTGAATGCCCAATGCACGTAGCGCTTGCATGTGCTGAATCGAATCACCGACGTTATCTAACAATAAACTTTCAGTGAGTTCCAACTTTAAGCGGGAAGGTGGAAAACCAAATTCTGTGACCAAACTACGCACTTCCTCGACAAAGCTGGCCTGATGAAATTGTTTTGCACTGACATTGACGGCAATTTGCAATTCAGCAGTCATCGGTGAACGCGACCAAGTGGCCAACTGTCGGCAGGCTTCGCGTAATACCCACGACCCCAAAGGAAGAATCAAGCCGGTTTCTTCGGCCAAAGGAATAAATTCGGCTGGCGAGACCATGCCCCGCTCGGGGTGTTGCCAACGGACTAACGCCTCTGCCCCTAGCACTTGCTGGTGTAGGCCCATCTGTACCTGATAAAACACCCGCAACTGCCCGTCTTGGATGCCGTGCCGCAGTTCGGCTTCGAGCCGCAAACGCGATTCCAACGCCGCCTGCATCGCAGGGACAAAGAACCGAGTGGTATTACGACCAGCGGCCTTGGCTTGATACATTGCCGTATCCGCATGTTTAATCAGCTCTTCCACTGTTTCTTGCTGACCAGAAAACATGCTGGCGCCAATGCTGCACGAACAATGATAGGCATAACCTTGTAAGGTAAACTCATGTTGCACCACCGAGATCAGATGTTTGGCCATTTTTTCTGCCTCGCTGACTGCCATTGCAAAATCTTCAGCAAGATCTTCCAACATCACTACAAATTCATCTCCACCTAAACGGGCGACGGTATCGGTTTCACGGACATGGATTTTTAGCCGGTGGGCCACTTCAATCAGCAATAAATCACCAAAGTCATGGCCCTTGGTGTCATTCAATGATTTGAAATTATCAAGATCGAGGAATAAAACCGCCCCATGCGTATTGGCATATTCACTGTGAACCAGTGCTTGTTGTAAACGGTCCATTAACAAACGGCGATTGGGTAACTCGGTCAATGGATCATAAAACGCTAAATGGCGAATTTGCTCTTCAGCATTTTTGCGTTCAGAAATGTCGGAGAAAGTGGCAATATAATTTTCAATATTGCCTGCCATGTCTTTAACTGTCGCAATTCGTAACCACTCTGGAAAAACCGAACCATTTTTACGGCGGTTCCAAATTTCACCGTCCCATTGCCCAGTGAGTTTTAATTTTTCCCACATCCGGCGGTAAAATTCAGCATCATGATAACCCGAAGAAAACATATCAGGCCGTTTACCAATCACTTCATGAGCGGCATACCCAGTGATTTTGGTAAATGGCTGGTTAACAGTGACAATTCGATTATCTTTGTCGCTGATCATCACAGCTTCAGAGCCGCTTTCAAATACGGCTGCGGAGAGTTTTAATCTTTTTGCGTTTTCTTCCAACTCTGCATTCTTTTGCGCCAAACTCGCTTGATAGCGGCGAATTAAAAAGCGCATTTTATGTGAGAAACCCCAAGAAAAAATCGTAGCTAGTAATAAAATCGCAATGGTAATGATAATGCCCACAACCACACGTGCTTCGAGACGACTTTCCATCGCGGAACGCTGGGTTGTCATTAAATGATCCACATCATCTAAATATACGCCTGTGACCAACGTCCAGCCCCACGGTTTGTAATTGGCCACATAAGACAATTTTTCGGTAGCAATTGAAGTGCCCGGGCGATACCAAGTATATTTCACTAAACCATTGCCTAATTGGGCCTGTTGTAAAATTTTATCGACAGACTTTTTCTCTAGCCCAGTTAATTCTTCTGCTGATTTGCCCTCTGATTCAATCCGTGAAGGAGACACTAACACCTTTTTATTTTGATCGAAAACAACGATATAACCATCGTTGCCAAAGCGAATGGAACGCAGTTGCTGTAGCGCATCTCGTTGTAAATCACGTTCGACGTTATAGACATATTCCCCTGCACCAATGACCCAATTAAAAGGGTGAAATGTGCGGACATAGGAAATTTTCTCGCGCATTATTTTTTCATTGGGTGGATACCAGTAATAACGAGAAAAACCAGCCTGTTGTGGGTTTTTGGTGGCTTCAACTAAACCCCGCATAATGTAATGACCCGTGGGATCACGATTATCCCACAGCGAAGTCCCTTCTAATTGGGGTGCAGTGGGTAATAACACACATACACCATCGAGGGTATCAATAAAATAATAACCTCGCCCTTCAAAAAATCGCAGCGAGCGTAAGGATTCAACAATTAAACTTTGAATTTGCCGATCGCTCATGGTATGGCGATTTTTTTGGTAAATGCTGTCGGCAATTTGATAGGCATCGTTGACACGCTGGCGAATCTCTCGCCGTAAAATGGATTCGGTATTACTGCGGCGGTAGTCAAGATCGTTTTGAATAGTCTCGATCTGTTTTGCCAGAATATTTTGCTGCTCCAATAACACTCTTTCCTTTACCGAGGTCAGAGTTGAATCAAAATCTTCGCGTTGTGCCCACAGAAAATACAGACTGAAAACACATGAAATCAGCAAGGAAATGCCCAGCATACCAATAAGTTGAATGCGGGCGAGCGAATGCTCAGTAGGGTCTTTGAACATGGATATCAGACACAGAAAAACGGGAAGGGTGCGAACAGAGAGACTATCTCGCTACGCTTGCTTGGCCGTATTATGCTCGTTTTCACGGTGAAATTTCGATTATGTTGCCCATTTCTGCCGCTCCGCTACACCATAATGCACAAGGGGTTCCTTATTCTGACACTTTTGATGATGTTTATCACAGTACAGCCGGTGGATTGGGCCAGGCTGAGCAAGTATTTTTGGCAGGCAATGGTCTGCCACATCGTTGGGCACAGCAAGCCTCTTTCACTATTTTAGAGACAGGATTTGGCCTTGGTTTGAATTTTTTAACAACTTGGGCCAAGTGGCGTGATGATTTACAGCGATGTAAACAATTTTACTATATTTCTGTTGAAAAATTTCCTTTTAGTGCGAAAGATTTGCGATATCTACACCAGCAATGGCCACAATTTGCCGAGTTAAGCGAATTGTTATGCAAACAATGGCCTCCCCTGATTGCTGGCTGGCATAAATTAGAGTTAGAACATGGCGTGACATTATTGCTCCTGTTTGGTGATGCACATGATGCCCTACCTCAGTTACAAGCCAATGTGGATGCGTTCTATCTTGATGGCTTTTCGCCGGCAAAAAATCCCGAGTTATGGAATGAAACTATTTTTCGCCAATTAGCGCGTGTCGCCAAAGCTGGCGCGACATTAGCCACGTACACCGTGGCTGGTCATGTGCGGCGCGGATTGCAAGCCTGTGGTTTCGCGGTCGAAAAGCGAGAAGGTTTTGGCGGAAAACGGCAAAGTTTGGCGGGGGTGTACGAACGTCGCGTGCCTGTTCGACAGTCACACTACGCCGTCAACCGTGCCATTGTGATTGGTGCGGGTATTGCTGGCTGTGCTGCAGCAGAACGTCTTGCGGCACGGGGCTGGCAGATTGATGTGATTGAGCAAGAGGCCGAGATTGCACAACATGCTTCGGGCAATCATGCCGGTGTGGTGATGCCGACTTTATCACTGGATGATAATTTGTTGGCACGATTTTCACGGGCAGGGTTTTTTTACACCTTGCGCCGTTGGCAAGCATTAACTGACGCTGGACAGGTTCTTCCCTTTCAACGCTGTGGTGTATTGCAAGTGGGGCGGGACGCGGCACACACTGAATTGCAACAGGCCATTATCGAAAAAGGGTTTTATCCACCGGCATTGGTCAGTTGGTTGAATGCTGATGAGGCCAGCGAACGCCTAGGGGTGAAACTTGCGCGCGGTGGCTGGTGGTTTCCTGATGGCGCGTGGGTGCAGCCACCTGCTTATTGTCGTGCTTTGTTGACCAGCCAACCGCAACGGATTCAGTTACATCTGCAACGACAAGTAAAACGATTGGCACAATTAGCCGATGGACAATGGCAAATCTTTGATGCCCATGATCATCTTATTGCAACTGCGCCAGTGGTGATTTTCGCTAATGCCACGGCTGCACGGGATTTAGCGCCTTGTGCGGGGTTGCCATTAGCCGAAAATCGCCGTTTTGTCAGTTTGTTGAAAACAACTGTTGCGCCGAAAACAGCAGCTATTTTATGTGGAGATGGCTATTTAACGCCCAATGTGGCGGGTTATGCTGTGTTGGGGGCGAGCGAGGTTGGAATGGAGCAAACATCTGATCGACACCATCAACAGAATTTACATAAATTAACGCAATTACTCCCCGATGTTGATTTGCCGGCCATCACGGAGTTAAACGGTCGCTATTGCCAACGGCCGACATCACCAGACCGCTTGCCATTGATTGGCGCCTTGGCTTCCACTCAACAAAATCTGCAACGGCCACCAGAACGGATTCAACGCACGACTGGTTTATTTTGTGCTTTAGGATTTGGGGCGCGTGGTTTGACTTGGGCCAGTTTGGCCGGTGATATTCTGGCCAGCCAGATTCAAGGGGAGCCGATGCCGGTGGAACAAAGCCTGTTACATGCTGTCGATCCAATGCGTTTTGCAATGCGGGCGGCGCGCCGTGGGCAAAGTGATTGAACGGGCTCGTTATTGCTCATTGATATTTTAGGATGGGAAAGATGTTAATCGGGGTTTGATAAAGCCCCTGAGACTAGACGGGCGGTGATTTCGACGATAGGAATCACTCGCTCATAGGCCATGCGTGTTGGGCCAATCACACCCAAGGTACCGACCACTTGACTGTTAATGCGGTAAGGGGCGGTGATGACTGAGCACTCCCCCAGCGGCATGACCCCCGACTCGTCACCAATAAACAGCCGCACACCTTGTGCTTGCCGACTGTTTTCCAATAGATGAAGCAATTCTGTTTTACGCTCAAAAATATCGAATAAGCCACGCAAATTTGACAGGTTAGACGATAAATCATCAACGCCCAATAGACGCTTTTCCCCTGCAATTACCACAGCTTGGCTGTCGTCTTGCAATGCTTGTTGCCCTGCGCGAATGGCAGCGTTCATCAAATTGGCAATATCGTCTTGTAGGCTGCCTAGCTCGGCCTGTAAATCGGCTACAACACGATCTAACGCTTGTCCGGCATAGTGATGATTAAGATAGTTAGCAGCTTCGATTAATTCACTTGAGGTGTAGTCTTTTGCAGTCAGTAAGAGATGATTTTGTACATCACCATCGAGGGTGACCAAAATCAGCAAAATTCGTTTTTCCGAAAGGCGCAAAAACTCGACTTGCCGAAAGGCCATATCTGGTCGTTTTGGCATCATCACCACACCAGCAAAACAGGTTAAATCTGATAACAACTGTGACGCAGCAGCGGCCAAGCGTTGAGGGCTATCAGGATGCAGGCCATTGTGCATTTGTTGTAAGGCAGCCTCTTCGGGTGGGGTGATGGTGATGAGCTGATCGACGAAAACGCGATAACCCCTTGCCGTCGGCACTCTGCCCGCTGAGGTATGTGGGCTAGCCAACAATCCCATTTCTTCGAGATCGGACATAATGTTGCGAATCGAAGCGGCAGATAAATCCAGATTCGAGACACGCGATAGCGTGCGTGATCCCACCGGCTGGCCGTCGGCGATATAGCGCTCTATCAGGGTTTTGAGTAAGAGCTGGGCGCGTTCATTTAACATGGCAACACAATTCAATCAGCAAGCAAGACAAAAGAAAACACAGTCGAAGAAACTTCTTGGACAAAATCATGCCATTTTAAGCAACGACAAGACCTGTCGCGGACTTATGAGATAATCTTCGCTCTCACGTCATTTGTTTGGCGTGATCCGCGGTTCATTTTTTTCCGGAGGCATTATGGCTATCGATCAGGGCGATAAAAGCAAAGCATTGTCTGCTGCATTAGCACAAATTGAAAAACAATTCGGCAAGGGCTCGATCATGAAGATGAGCGATAACCAAGTTGCCGAAAACTTGCAAGTGATTTCAACGGGTTCATTGGGGCTGGATTTGGCATTGGGCGTTGGTGGGTTGCCGCGTGGCCGAGTCGTTGAAATTTATGGCCCCGAATCGTCAGGGAAAACAACCCTATGTTTACAGGTGGTGGCAGAAGCACAAAAGCTGGGCGGTACTTGCGCCTATATTGATGCTGAAAATGCGCTCGACCCTGTCTATGCACAAAAATTAGGGGTGCATGTCGATGACCTATTGATTTCACAACCTGATACGGGTGAACAAGCATTAGAAATTTGCGACATGCTGGTGCGCTCCGGTGGGATTGACGTCATCGTGGTTGACTCGGTGGCGGCTTTGGTTCCGAAGGCCGAAATTGAAGGCGAAATGGGCGATAGCCATGTGGGTCTGCAAGCTCGGTTAATGAGTCAAGCCTTGCGTAAACTCACCGGCAATATCAAGCGTACCAACACTTTGGTGATCTTCATTAACCAAATCCGCATGAAAATTGGTGTGATGTTCGGCAGTCCAGAAACCACAACCGGCGGTAATGCACTGAAATTCTATGCTTCAGTGCGGATGGATATTCGCCGAATTGGTGGTATTAAGAAAGGCGAGGACATCATTGGCAATGAAACACGGGTGAAAGTGGTGAAAAACAAAGTGAGCCCACCGTTCCGTCAAGCCGAGTTTGATATTCTTTATGGCGAAGGCATTTCCCGTGAAGGGGAAGTGGTGGAGCTGGGGGTGCAAAACGGTATCGTTGACAAGTCAGGTGCATGGTATGCCTATAACGGCCAAAAAATTGGTCAAGGCAAGGACAATGCGCGTGAATGGCTGCGTAACAACCCCGCGATTGCACAAGAAATTGAAAATAAAATTCGCGAAAAAGTTGGGGTGAATCCGGCGGTTTTTGCTGCAATTGCCGAAGGCGAGGATGACGACCAAGGCATTCCACCGTTAGATTAAGCGATGACCGGATTACGCGATAAAGTGCTCAATTTGCTGGCTCGGCGTGAATACACTCGCGCCGAGCTGTGGCAACGTTTAGTGCGAGACACCACAAACGAGTTTGAGCAACAACAACTGGCCGCATTGTTAGATGACTATCAGGCGCGTGGTTGGTTGTCCGACCGGCGTTTTGCTCAAGCGTGGGTGAACAGTCATCTACGCCGTCATGGCAGTTTGCGGTTGCGGCAAGACTTGGCACAACGCGGTGTGTCTCGTGAAGACATTACTGAGGCGCTGGCGACGTTGCCAGATGAACTCAGTCGGGCGCGCGAGGTATGGCAACGTAAGTTTGGTCAGCTGCCACAAGACCAAAAAGAATACGCCAAACAGATGCGCTTTCTTGCTAGCCGTGGCTTTGCCTTTGACGTTGCGCAACAGGTATTGAAACCACCCCGCGAATAGCTTTTTCTGTCGGCTAGGACAGGCAGACACTGCCCTAGCCGATTTTTCCTTTCTTCTCTCGCTTGCTCAGCGAGACTAGGCGGACGCACAATAGCGTTTTTCGTATGCGTAACAGGATGTCGCTATGCCCGCTTATCGTTCCCGTACTTCTACCCATGGCCGCAATATGGCAGGGGCCCGCGCTTTGTGGCGCGCCACTGGCATGAATGACAGCGACTTTGGTAAACCAATTATCGCTATTGCCAATAGCTTCACTCAATTTGTCCCCGGTCATGTGCATCTGCACAACCTCGGCCAGTTGGTCGCCAAAGAAATTGAAAAAGCCGGTGGCATTGCCAAAGAATTTAACACCATTGCGATTGATGACGGGATTGCGATGGGGCACAGCGGTATGTTGTATTCCTTACCAAGCCGCGATTTGATTGCAGACAGTGTGGAATATATGGTGAATGCCCACTGTGCTGATGCGCTGGTGTGTATTTCTAACTGTGACAAAATCACCCCCGGCATGTTGATGGCCGCGTTGCGTCTTAATATCCCAGTGATTTTTGTCTCTGGCGGCCCAATGGAAGCCGGTAAGGTGCAATGGGGTGATGAGATTCGCAAACTCGACTTGGTTGATGCCATGGTCGAAGCTGCCAACGATAAAGTCAGTGATGAAGAAGTGGCTGCCGTTGAGCGTTCCGCATGTCCAACTTGCGGTTCCTGTTCCGGTATGTTCACTGCCAATTCGATGAACTGTTTAACCGAGGCACTCGGCTTGTCGTTACCCGGCAATGGTTCCTTAGTGGCGACGCATGCTGATCGTAAAGCATTATTTTTACAAGCTGGGCGTACCATTGTTGAGCTGGCAAAACGCTATTATGAGCAAGACGATAACACCGTGTTGCCACGCAATATCGCCACTTTCGAAGCATTCGAAAATGCCATGAGTTTGGATGTGGCGATGGGCGGTTCGACCAACACGGTATTGCATTTATTGGCAGCAGCGCGTGAGGCGGGTGTCAATTTCACCATGCAAGACATCGACCGTATTTCACGCCGTGTGCCTTGCTTATCAAAAGTTGCCCCTGCGACGCAGAAATATCACATGGAAGACGTGCATCGTGCGGGTGGGGTGATCGGTATTTTGGGTGAACTGGATCGTGCTGGTTTGATTCATCGCGATGTGCCAACTGTCCATGCCGCGACAATGGGCGATAGTCTCGACCGTTGGGATATTCAACGCCCAAGTTGTGATGAAGCGGCAAAAACCTTATATCGTGCTGCACCCGGTGGTGTCCGCACGACGATTGCGTTTAGCCAAAGCATGCGTTATCCAGAATTAGATAGCGATCGTGCCGAAGGATGTATCCGCAGCAAAGAACACGCTTATTCACAAGACGGCGGTTTGGCGGTGTTGTACGGCAATATTGCGGAACGCGGTTGTATTGTGAAAACCGCTGGTGTGGACGAATCTATTTTGACTTTTACCGGTCGTGTACGCATTTTTGAAAGCCAAGATAATGCTGTCGAAGCAATTTTGGGTGATCAAGTGGTGGCGGGCGATGTGGTGTTGATTCGCTACGAAGGCCCGAAAGGTGGACCCGGGATGCAAGAGATGCTCTACCCCACCAGTTACCTCAAATCAAAAGGTTTGGGTAAGGCGTGTGCTTTGTTAACTGATGGTCGTTTCTCTGGCGGGACCTCTGGCCTGTCGATTGGTCACGTGAGCCCAGAAGCCGCCGAAGGGGGCGTGATTGGTTTGGCGGAAGAGGGCGATACCTTAGAAATCAATATTCCAGCACGGACGATTCACTTGGCTATCAGTGATGAAGAATTGGCACGCCGTCGTGCAGCAATGGAAGCGCGTGGTGCTCAAGCATGGAAACCGGTTGACCGTGATCGCGTGGTCAGTCCGGCGTTGCGTGCTTATGCCGCAATGACAACCAGTGCGGATACGGGTGCAGTGCGCGATGTGTCTCAGATTGAACGCCGTTGAGTCGTAGCATTGATGAGCTAGCAACGACCGCAAAAGACTTCGGTTTTTTGCGGTTTTTTTATGTTTGGGGAGGCAAGATGAAACAAGGATGTTTATTGGTAGCGGCTTTAGTTGCGATGCTGGCCATACCCGCATGGGCACAATGTAACGCTGGTAGTAAAACAGTATTTACTTGTACCACGACTAAAGGGAAGCTGATTGAGTTGTGTGATGCTGGAAAAACCATGGTGTATTCGTTTGGTAAGCCAACTCAAACCCCAGAAATTGTGGTGCAAGTGCCGCGTGCGGCAGCATCAACGTATCAATGGCAGGGCGTCGGCCGTTATATGTCGTATGCAGTGGATATTCCGAATGGTGATACGGTGTATAGCGTGTTTTGGGGCGTCGATCGTTTGGATGACCAACATCCCATTGAAGCGGGTGTGAATGTCTCGGTCAAACAAAAGCAACTGGCTTCTGTTCGTTGTGATAACAACAAGAAAATTGTGCAAGAAATTGAGGGTATTAACCTGAAACCAACCGAATGAGACAACCCAACAAACCCACAATAGTTTGGTCGTGTGGGCACCGTTTTTGTGCCCACGACATCGGTAAAAAACGGCAAAACACCGCCGTAGGTGACATGAACTGCCTCGCCTTTGATTCGGTGGGGCGGTTTTTTTGGGCTGTTCTGGGCGATATGAATTTTGGTGGACAAACCCCTCTGCCAAACTAACTATGGGTTTCAGGATGAGATAGAGTCAACCCTCGAAAATATCCTCTAACCGCTGTGCTTGTGTTAACGACACTCCCCACTGCTGCAACTGCTCCGGCGTCGCAGCCCGCAACCGCGACAACACCCAATCCGGCAATGGCTGACTAAACCGCGCCTCGATCAATGTTCGGAGGAGGGTTTGCATGCCATCTTCGCGGCCTTTTTGAATACCTTTCTGCATGCCTTTTTCCAACCCTCGCTGCTCACCACATTCTTCTGCCACTTGAATCTCTGTGTTGTAATCCCACACCGCCCGTTCTCGCGCCAATGCCCGTAACCGTTCTTCGTTGGTCTGGCTCATTTGCTCTAGAGATTGCAAAACAGTCATTACCGGTGTGTGTGTCAGCTGTGCCATGATGTGTTGCTCCTGCCAGTGTTCAAACAGATCGACCCAATTCTTTAATGCAGTGGGCGCAAGTTGAAGACGGTCGGCTTTG
>NZ_JBSQVP010000051.1:0-24834 GCF_055136605.1 Aquaspirillum sp.
TTTTCGGTGGCCGGCATCCCAGGTTACCGCAAAGCGGTGGGAGCACAGGATCTGTAGCCGTTCTCCACCGAGGCGCTAATATCGGTGGATTGGCGAGACGGCCGTCTCGCCAAGGGCTGTTGTAAACCGGCCTAATGTCGGGGATAGGCATTGTCTCGTCCTACGATAAAGCCTGCGACTTCAGTCGCGGGTTGTTTACCTAGGCTTTAGCCGTTGTTTTGAGACACGCTTCTTTGAGAGATTGTCCTCGTGCTGTAGGCAAAAGATAGGGTTTGTTTGTCCCGATGTTATCAATCATTGGCAACGCTAGATCTGGCTTAATGGTAGCGCGATTCACGACCACCAAGACCAGCGCTGTAGATATGCGCGAACACAGCACTCGCCTTGATATTGATTTCGTCTGGGTCATAGGCACTGGGAGGGAGGTGGGTATACAAGTGCTTGATGATCTCGGCCTTCATCTGCGCTTGTACGGTTGCCATATTGCGCAAGCGCTCCAGCGCGAAGCGCTGATCTGCCAATTTGCCCAGTAAGTCCTTGGCAACTTTCTTGATCGCTTTACAATCACTCTTGGTGAGTGAATCTTTCTGAAGCAAATCAAACACGGCCAGTTCTGTTTCGCTATCAAGCCCTTCGCGCAGATAACGCTTTTCCTCTTCGCTACAGTCGTTATTGAAGGCGAACAGGTCGTCCATCACCTTCTGAATTTCAACTGCATCCTTGTCCTTGTTGTATGCCTGAACGATTTCTTGATAACGCTCATACAGGTCCACTCGCGTGGGGTTGCGTGCCACCATCGCAGCTAGGCGTTCCTCAATTTTTTCCATCAAGTTCATTGCTATGACATTCTTGAAGGGCGACTTCTTAAATTCAGCACGCAGGCGAGAAAAGTCAATATTAGAAAGGTCATACCGGGCGGTAGTCTCTCTGACTGCTGGGGTGTCGGTCGCTACAGCTACATCCACCACATCGTACAAATCTTGTAGCAAGCTGCTGACATCGGGTGATACGCGCGCATCCTGCATCTTGTTGTAGATGGCTGTGACAGCACTCTCCATTTCATCGAAATCGAAAAGCCTCGGGTGGGGGAAGAGACCACGATGGCGCGCTTGCACATCCTCAACAATCACCTGATAGGTCTTGCGGCGTTCGTCACTTTCGCAGAGAAGGTTAACCGCTACCAAGATCTGTTTTTGTTTATCGAAGCCTTTGGCATTGATCAGTTCGTTAACATCAAAACCCAGATTCATCAGGAACTCGGCTGCAGCCTTGAGACTATCGGCATATTCTGCCAGTGCCTCGGCATCATCGCGCACTGTATCCTGTTCCGCCTCTCCCTTGCCCGTGCCAGCACGATCACCCTGTGCAAAAGTGGCCAGCGCCCGTCGCAGGCTCTTAATCATGCCGTTGTAATCGATGATCAGCCCATGTTTCTTGCCACCACCAACTCGATTCACGCGAGCAATAGCCTGCATTAGGGTATGGCCTTGCATGGGTTTATCCAGATACAGGGTGGCCAGGCATTTCACGTCGAAGCCGGTTAACCACATGGCGCAGACAATCGCGATGCGGAAAGGGTTGTCTGCTTTCTTGAACTCTTTTTCCAAGTCGCGTTTGACTATCTTTTCGCGGTGTGGCGTGATGTCTAATGGCTCATCACGGAAATTCCGCCACTTAGCAAACTCCGCCACTTCGCCCTGCTCCTGTGACACTACCACGCAGCACTCGGTGGCTTTCATCCACTCCACATGCTCTCGTCGTTGCTTGAGGAGTCCGGTAGGCGCTTTGCCCTTTGCCGCAAACAAGGCTTCCTCCGCTGCCACAGCAACTTCTAATTGGGCAGTTTTTTCCTGCCACTTGGCCACGATCAGATCATGCATTTTCACGCAGGTGATTTTGTCCAGACATACCATCAAGGCCTTGCCACCCCCGTTTTCGACCACACGCCAGCGCTGGTGAAAATGGTCAACAAAGTCTTGTGCGACTTTGTCCAGTCGCGTGGGTGAGGTCAGGATCGGATAGTCCCGCGCCAATTCCCGATAGAGCTTTTCTTCTTTTTCCTCGGTCCACGGATCATCCAACGCGGCAGCCTGCTTCGCTGCTTCGATGTGTTGTGCGATGCGTTCGCTGACCTTTGGGTCGACAATTTTTAGCTTTTCACCACGGTTCTCGTAGAACAAGGGCAGTGTTGCACCATCTGCCACCGCACGCTGAAAGTCGTAGATAGAGACATAGTCACCGAACACCTCACGGGTCAGCTGCTTCTCGCCAACATCGATCAATGGGGTGCCTGTGAAGCCCAGGAACTTGGCGTTTGGCAGTCCTTTGCGCATATTCAGCGCCAGCCGTCCATACTGCGTTCGGTGTGCTTCGTCACTGATAACGATGATGTTGTCACGGTCTGAATAGGCCTCAGTGACGCGCTCACGGTATTTTTGAATTAGGCCAAACACATAGCGGCGATTCTGGTCACGCAACATCGAGCGCAGCGCAGCGCCATTCTTGGCCTGATCAGTCTTGCCATTAGCGCGCCCGCAGTTGGTATAGGTCGATGCGATTTGATCATCTAACTCGGTACGATCAGTGATGACCACAAATGTCCAAGCAGCGGACAGCTTGCGATGGATTTTCTCGGTCAAAAACACCATCGAATACGATTTGCCCGAGCCTTGAGTGTGCCAGAACACCCCCAACTGACCCGCAGCGACCTCTGCCTGAATCTTGGGATCGGTGGAGGTCAAGCGGTCGATCACGCGATTTACCCCAAGGTATTGGTGGTTACGTGCCACGATTTTGTGTGTGTTGCCGTCAGAAGCATCAAACAAGATGAAGTTCTCGACGATATCTAGTAGGTGCTGCTGATGCAGCATGCCGTGCAAGAGAATCGGCAACAGTGGCTGGTCCTTGCTGGGTTCTGGATCGTCCTCGTCGAGTCGCTTCCAGCGATAGAAATGCTCGCGGGAGCTGGTCAGCGAACCGTACTGGGCATCGTGGCCGTTGGAGATGATGACCAGCGCGTTCCAGTGAAACAAGTGCGGAATGGTGTCCAAGTAATCGGCGTAGTTTTTCTTGTACGCGCTGTCGATGTGTACCTCGAAGCGTTTGAGCTCGATGAACACAAGGGGCAAACCGTTGACGAAGCCGATCACATCGGGGCGACGCAGCCACAATTTGCCGCGTACCCACAATTCACGCACTGCGAGATAGCGATTGTTTTTGGGTTCATCGAAATCAATCAAACGCAGCCGCTTGTCGACCAGCCGACCGGCAGCGTCGCGGTATTTCACCGGCACACCATCGCGCAACAGCGTGTATTTTTCCTCGTTTTGCGCGATCAGCGATTTGGTGATGTCGTCCTGCACCACCAGCGCCAAGGCATCCTGATAGGCGACATCGGGCAAGCCCGGGTTCAAGCGCCTGAGCGCTGCCAGCACATCCCGAGTGAGCACCACCTCGGTGTCTGATGTCCGCCCCAGCAGGCTATCAGGCCCGAACCCCCCTTCGTCTTGTGCAAACACGCTTTCCCAGCCTAGCTGCTTTTCCAGCAGTTCAGCTGTGGGCGCTTGGATCAACAGGTCTTCGGAATAGTCCTTCTTGGCCATTTTCTGGGGTTCCTCTACGGGTCGGCTTTGGCTCTAACGCCACCGACCTTTCTTGTCAAGTCCTGGTCGATACGCTATTATCTGTCACAAATGGGTTGCGACTACGCGGCCGGCGTCGGGCTCCTGGTACTACAGGGGCCCTTCTGCTTTCTGGTGCATGGTTTTGCCTCTCATGGAAACACTTTCAGCCCTGTGCCCAGCTTGCTGCCGGTCTTGTCCCGGTAGAACTTCCCCTCCAGCACCTCGGCCGCTCGGTTGCGCTGATCAGGTCGTAGCACGGTCAAACCGATCGGCCGAGCCGTCAGGTCGGCCAGTTGCAAGCCTTCCGAGTTGGTCTTCTTGTCGGCAAGAATCAGGTCGAACGGCAATGGCCGGTTGAAGTAGTTTGCACCGTCACAAATACGGCGGAATTCCAGCTCTAGCTCGGCATCTTCCTTGGCCCCACGCGCTTCACACACGATATAGGTCAGTGCATCGTCTTGCCCTGCCCCCTTGAGCAGTCGATAGATGCGCTCCAGCCCGAACTCCAGCGCCAAGTGATAGGGATGGGCCGGATTGTGGTAACGGGCCTTGAGCTTGCGCTTGTCAATTACTACGGCCACCAACTGAAAATCGGCTGCGCCGATGATGTCGGTCAGTTCGTTCAGGAACGCCTCGCGCGGTTCTTTCGATAGCCGCGAAAACGCTCCTTTCTTGCGTCGGATATCTGCTTCGTGCAGTACCACCATGTCGTGGCCGAAGGTGGTGAACTTCAGTTGCCGGATCGCCGGAGCCACCCTGTTCGCGTACTCCTCTTTGCGGAAGATGCAGAACGACAGTACGAATACCGGATAGTCTGGGTCGATTGACGTGAGGCTGTGGTCGCCGCTTTCGTCGACGTAGACGATGTAGTCGCTGTGGCTACTACCGCCCCCAGGGATGATGTAGTTGGCCACCGGTTCGATCATACCATCACCTCATCGGGCAGGCGGATGCCAGAGACGTCGAGTTGGCCGGACATCAGTTTGGGGAGCAGAAGGTCGCGGGCCTTTGCCAAGGACTGATTTGCGCACAGCAGGCTTTCGGCTTGTTCCAGAAGCGGCCCCACCAAGCGGCCAAAGTCTTTGCAAGCCTCCAAGGGTGGAAGCCAAATCTCAACGGCGCCAATATCTCCGCGACTGAGTTCAAGTTGATTGGTCGCACCTTTACCCATCTCGGAAAAGACAGGCTCCAAGCTCAGCAGCGCTTGACCCAAGTAGGCCGTCCACTCGTTACCCAATGGGCGGGCTATCGTGACATGCGTATCCACGGTGCAGTTTTCGACAGCCGTCCTGACCTGAGCAACGCGCCCCAACGTTCCCGCCCCGGTTGAGTTGATGAGTACGTCACCAACCTGAACAAGCCGATCCGGCTTTACATCCTTGGACTGCCGACGAGCTGGCTGCATCGAAAGCCGGCCCTCGCGAATACATTTCTGGTTAATGACCCAGCCCTTCGCTGAATCGTCGTACTTCGGGGCAATCCCGCGATTCAAGAAGGATGTTTGCTCGGCAATTGGCTTCTTACACCACCCCTCCGGCACACCATCCTTCACCGGCACCGATTCATGGCTGGGAAATCGCAGGTGTACGAACCACTCGCGGTACAGACGGCGAGCAGCGTCTTCGAGCAAGGCAATGCGGCGTTGGTTGGTGGCGATCAGGTCGTCGTAGGCGGACAAGCACTCAACTATGCGCGCCTGGTCGTCGAGGTCAGGCAACTCGAACTCATAGGCCGCAATGTCCTTGCCACTGATATGAGGAATGTTGGCCCCGGTGGTGATTCGGTGAATGTGGCCAGAAAAGTTGGGAGCCGCCAAGACGTAACGAATGAAATTCGTTAGCGCAACGCCCGGCTTACCGCGCAATCGGCAAACTCGCTGAACGAGAAGAGCGGGCAAGTCCTCCTGCCGGATCCAGGCCATCTTCAACCCATCCCCGACGATGGGACGATCCATGGCAAGGATCACGTCGTCTTCCGCGAGCTGGTAACGCCCCAGGTCATCGCACTGTGCTGCTGGCCACTTCTTGGTCTTGTCGCCCCAGCGGATGTAGCCTTGCTGGACGTTGTCGCCACGCAATAGGCGAATGCCGTCTGAATCCGCATCCAAAAAGCCTGCGCTCTTGAATGCGAAGCCGACCAGCATATCGGACACATCACCCAGCCGCGTCATTCCATCAACTCCTCAAAGTTGCGGGCAATCCGCCCCGCCAATTCCACCGCCTTGTCATTCAACTCGGCCAACTCATCGTGAATCTCGCGCAGCTTTTCGACAAAATCGTCTTCATCATCCTCTGCCGCAGCAGCCACGCCCACATAGCGCCCGGGCGTGAGCGACCAGTCGTTGGCGGCGATTTCGTCAATCGTCACCGCTTTGCACAAGCCCGGCACATCCTGAAACCAGCCTTGTGGAAAGCGGCTATGCAACCAATGCACCTGATGGATGAAGTAGGCGGCTTGTTTCAGCGCGTCGAGCACTGCATCGCGCACCGTCGGGTCCTCGTTTTTCTTTGCATCAGCCGCCAGCAGAGCGCGCTTGGCTTCGCGCGCGGCTTTGCCGTCGAAGGCTTTGCTCTGCCGAGCGCGTAGCTGCTTTTCAGCCGTGTCCAGCAGCTTGAGCCATTGCTTGTGGCGGGCTTCGATGGTTTTACCAGCGGCTTTGAGTTGCGGTGCCAAGGCCTCGAGCGTGGCTTGCAAGGTGACTTGGCTTGAATGGGCTTCGACAGGCTCAGCCCGAACGGTTGCGATAGCGGCGCGGGCCTCGGTGCAGGTGGTGAGCAGCGCGGCGATAGCATCCGCCGACTGCGTGTCGGCCTGTGCCGTCGCCAGCTCGACCTTAAAAGCGTCAAGTTGGGCCTGCGTGATTTGCGTGTCCTCGGCTTGGTCGGCGTTCAACTCAGCCAGCGTGGTCTGATTGGCAAAGGTTTGCAGCGGCGCGGCTAATGCCTGCACAGCGGCGGTGTCAGCCTCGAGGCGTGCGGGAAGGGCGGCCAGCCAGTCATCCACTTGCCGCTGGTAGCGGGCCACCAAGGCGATGAATTTCTCGTGCTCGCCCCGGTACAGCCAGACAATAGCGGTGAGGTTGGCGAGTTGCTCGTCAGTGAAAACGTGTGAACGTGCCGAGACGACATGATAGACGTTTCGCGCGTCGATCATCAGCACTTGGTCGTGCAGGTCTTGCTGCTTGCCTTTATCAAAGAACCACAGCGTGCACGGCAGGCTGCGGGTGTAGAAGAACTTGTTGCCAATGGCCATCATCACATCGACGTGGCCGGTCTTGACCAGCTTTTCGCGGATGTCGCGGTCTTTGTTGCCGGCATCTGAAGCACTAGAGGCCATCACGAAACCGGCGCGGCCGGTGTCATTCAAGTAGGCGTAGAAATACTGAATCCACAGGCTATTGGCGTTGCTGATGGCGCTGGTCTTGGTATTGGTACCGGTTTTGGTCGTGGTGCCGGGTAGGCCGAAGGGCAGACGTCCGCCATCGCCAACTTGGGCTTGTACTCTTTTAGCGTCCACACCGTCCACATTAAAGGGTGGGTTGGCCATCACAAAATCGCACTGGCCAATCAGGTGTTCGGCTTGGTCGTAAAAGGTGTTGCCCTGGCGGATATTGGAGGCATCAAGCCCGTGCACCACGAGGTTCATGCGAGCCAGTTTGGTGTTGGTGTCGCTTTTTTCCTGACCGTGGAAGGTAACGGTGTCGTTGGCCTGTTGGTGACGCACGTCTTCGATGAAGTGGCCCGTTTGCACGAACATCCCCGCCGAGCCGCAGGCCGGATCGAACACCAGACCATGATCCGGTTCGATGACATTGACGATCATACGCACCAACGAAGGTGGCGTGAAAAACTCGCCGCCTTCCTGTGCACCGCTCATAGCAAACTTGTTCAGGAAGTATTCGTAGATGCGGCCGAACACGTCACCGGTGGCGGCCTTGATGGCGGGGCGGTCGAAAATCTTGACCAGTTCGGCCAGCAGATCAGGTTTAAAGGCAGCATAGCCTCGCGGCAACACCCCAGAAAGTACTGGGTATTCGGCCTCGACTGCGTCCATGGCGGCGTCGATAATCTCGCCCACCTGAGCACCTTGTGGCAGGCTAACGATGCGGTCAAAACGTGCAGCTTCTGGCAAATAAATGGCAGCTTTGCCCTGAAAACCGAGTTTGATGAGTTCTTCGCGCAGGGTTATAGGTACCTGTGACGGGATGTCGGCCTCGATGTCAGGCAAATAAGCCTTGAAACGGTTGTCGGCATGACGCAGAAAGATCAGGCCAAGTACCGGCATTGCATATTCGGCGGCGGTGAGCTTGGAATTGGCGCGTAGTTGGTCAGCCGCTTCCCAGAGTTCGTTTTCGAGTTGCTGGATATTCATAGAATCTCTGCAAGGAAACCCCTGACTTGAGTCAGGGGAGGAATTGCGCTATCGTCAGTGCGTCGCCCGTATCCCTCTCGTGGCATGGCGGCAAAGCCGAATAACGGGGGATTGCACAAACTGCCGTTTGTGCAACCGGCCTTGTAAATGTCCGGAATGAGACATCGAAGAACAACAAGTACCCCACTAGGCCGTTTTTAGCATCGGCATGAACTCTGCTGTTTAGCGGTTGGGAAGAGGTTAAACACAAAGTGATACACAAACTTCACTTGTTCCAATGTTGCCAATCATTGGCAATAGACGACAAAAAACCCAGCAGGCATAGGGCTTTTGCTGGGTTTGTTTGGCAACGCTAGGCATTGCTTTTTGAATTCGTGGTGCCCAAGGTCGGACTCGAACCGACACGCCTTGCGGCGGGGGATTTTGAATCCCCTGCGTCTACCTATTTCGCCACCTGGGCAGGTGTCTTGCAGTTGTTGCTGCGAGGAAACAAATAATACACAGCCTGCTTTTTTTTGACAAGGGGCTTTTTAAAAAAATTAAAATTTGAACTGCCCCAAGGCCTGAATCAGCTCTTTTGACACCTGTTGCAACGCATGAGCCGATTCACGATTACCTTGTGCGGCATCGGTGTTGGCCTGAGCCATGCTGGCGATTTGTCCAACATGCTCTGCAATTGCTTGGCTAGAGTGGCTTTGCTCTTGCATATCACTGGCAATATTTTTTACTACCGCCACCGCATCGGCTGTTTGTGTATCCACCACGCCCAGCGTTTTATTGGCCTGTTGTGCCGAACTGACCCCTGTGCTGACCTGTTCTCGGACAGTCCCCATTCGCTCCGCCGCTTGCTGGGTTTCAGTGACAATCGCCTGAATGGTGCCGGTGATTTCTTGAGTGGAGATCGCCGTGCGCTCGGCCAGTTTTCGCACCTCATCGGCCACCACCGCAAACCCCCGCCCCATTTCACCCGCACGGGCGGCCTCAATCGCGGCGTTGAGTGCCAACAAATTGGTTTGTTCAGCAATATCACGAATCACATCGACAATACTCGACACTTGGCGAGAGCGTTCACCTAATGACAAAATCATCTCAGCCGAGGCACGAATATCACTGGCGATGGTTTCCATATCCGATACCGTGTTTTGCACCACATTACGGCCTTCTTGTGTTGTTTCACGGGCGGTACTACTGAGCGTTGCGGCACGGCTGGCGTGTTCAGCAACACGGGCAATATTGGCAGACATCTGTTCAATCGCCGCTGCTATTTCCGTGGCAGAGGACGATTGTTGGGACGAGCTATCGAGCACGTATTGCGCTGCAGTTTCCAGCTGTGCCGATGAGCTGGCGATTTGTTGCGCACAGCCATTGGCCTGATTGACCAGCCCCGCCACCTTATTCACTGTTTCATTCAATGCCGCACCCAGTCGTAATACCTCGTTACCGCTGTTGGCTTCGGCATTGCTCACCCGAACATGCAGATCACCCATGCCCATCCGTTCGACGGCAGTGACCATTTCAGATAAAGGTTTTAAGCGTTGTCGAATCACTAACAAAATTAACAAGGCGGATAACACGCCGGCGCACAACGAAATCACCATCATAATGTTGCGCAACACCACGGTATCTTCATTGAATTCGTGTGTCCACGTGCCAAACGCTAACACCCAATTCCATTTCTCCGAGGTTTCAACCGCCACCACTTTTTCTAACAAATCCCCCGACTTAGGATCGGCCAACAAATAGCGAATCATGCCTTGTTTATCGCTAATCATCTTGCGTAAAGCATCTTGTGTGGGTTGATCGCTGACCGCTTCTACAACAGTTTTGTCTTGGAAGCGAGGGTGTAGCACAAAACGGGCAATGCCTTTTTCTTCGCTGCTTGGGTGCATTAAAAAGGGATAACCGGTTTTGCCGATAGAGCGTGAACTGAGTAGTTGACGAATCTGTGCCAATTCGCCATCCAAGGCAATCCGTACCGACAAGCCACCAAAGACCTTACCTTGGCTGTCTTTTAAAGCCCGTACGGTGCTGAAGTAATACTTGCCATTGCGTTCAACCAAACCGCTGTAATCTTTACCTTGGGTTAAGGTGGTTGGTACTGGGTCATCTTTTGGTAAGGACGTACCATTCATGGCAACGCCATCTTTTTTCAACAGTGTGGCCGTACGATAAAACAGGCCATCATGCAGTTGTAACACCGCCGTGTCATCACCGGTTAAATCACGAAACCGTGCCATTAAATCGGTATTACCATTTAACACAACATCGCCTAGCTTGATCTGTGGCAGTTCTTTATTGCCCGTTTTGACGAGGGTATTGGGGTCGGCAGTGATTGTGCCGCCGAGCCAACGTTCAAAAAACTGGAGTTGGCGTGCTCCGCGTTCTTTTACGTTGTCAAAATAGGCATCTAAAATCCCGCGCATCATTTGGGCATCGCTGACCATAGCAGCTTGGGCTTTTTCCTGTGCCATTTTTTGCCCAAAGTATGAAACTGCGCCGGTTAAAATGCTAAACACTAACAACAAGATTAGCGAGACCACTAAGATAAGTTGTTGGCTAAGCGGACGATGTTGTAGTCCAATGGCCATTGTTGTTTCTCCTGTTCCAGTGATGTGGTTTTTTTAATCCATTTTTTATGTCAATAAACATAACATGAAACTCTCTTCTATAGGCACTCTTTTAGCATTTTTGCTAATTCTTAGCGGCTGTGCCGGATTGCCCTTTGGGCAAGGCGCTTTATCGACGACAACGCCTAACACCACGACCGACACTTCACTGCAACGCGAACAAAAACAACAGCAATTGCTTGCTGCGGCAGATCAAATCGCGGACCGTTTGCGAGAAGGTGAATTGACACGGTTGCAGGCAGCAGAGGCTTTAAATCAACAACGACTTAAAATTGTCGGTGCCAATCCGATTGATGATGAGGTATTTGCCCGTTATCGCGAGTTGATTGCAAAAGTCCAAGCCGGACGCTTGAGCCAAACTGATTTGCGCCAGCGACTCAAACAAAAACTGGATAGCGTGAATGCCCAACCGTGGCAGACGCGTCAATCCACTCCCCCGCTTTTTACCCATTTTTTATTGAAAACGATTTATGGCCAAACAGCGCGCTAAATCACCGATGCCATGTCCATGCGGCAGCGGTCTTTCTTTTGAACAATGTTGTCAGCCCTTGCTGTTGGGGCAAAAGTTTGCTGAGACCGCCGAACAGCTGATGCGCTCGCGCTATAGCGCCTTCACACAACAGCATTGGGCCTATTTGCGTCAAACATGGCACGCCAGCACATGCCCGACTGAACTGGAAGATGATCATCCGCCACAGTGGTGTGGTTTACAGGTGCTGTCGCATCTCGCTGTGATCGACAATGACGAGAACCGTAGTGAAGTGGAGTTTGTGGCCCGCTATAAAGTCAACGGCCGCGCTTTTCGTTTGCACGAGCGCAGCCGTTTTGTCCGAGAAGCGGGGCGATGGTGGTATGTTGATGGTGATTTCACAGACAGCTAATGACTAGGCGAACGGGTCGTGCTCGCTGCCTGAATGGTTAGCGCTGATACCGATTAGTGTGATTTCAGCATCGGTTTCCATCGACTCCGTCTCTGGGAGTGGGCGGAAGGAAGGCCATTTGATTTTATCGAGCACCTCATCGACTTTGTCCTTCACCGAATCTATCGGATTTTGCACCCAGTTCGACAACTGATCTTGGGCACGTTGCCATTCAGCTTGCAGCTTATCCCAAATCGACGATTCGGTAATTTGTGTCGCCACCCGCTGTAGTGCATTGGCAATCTCGCTGCGGCTATTGAGCGTTGTTTGTCCCAACTTTGACAGCGTATCCACAAAGAAATCATTGGCGTAATTGACCAAACTTTGTTGGCTGGCGCCATTCTGCGCTTGGTTAAGTAGCGACTGTGCCAAGGTCTTGACTTCACTGCCATACGCAATAAACAGCGGTGCGAGCTGGGCACTGTTCACACTGGCCTCGCTGCTGCCAAGAATTTGGCCAAGCTGGGCAGCGAATGGTTCATAGTTGCCGGTGGTCAGGTAATTCTGAACCGCAGTTAGCTCATTGGCACTGACCAACTGACTTCCATCGGGCACGCTTTGTGTTGCGGCTAATTGGCTAAGCTTAACCTGTCCTGCCAATTCCAAGAGGCCAGCCGGGGTTAAACTGCCGGTGTTGAGCTGTGTGAGATAGGAATTGGCTTCTTGGCTATTGGCGACATGGCCGGTGAGGTTGCTATACAGGGTGTGAAATAAGGTGGTGTGGCTGGTGGCAGCGGGAATGAGGTGGGTCAAGACGGCCGCTGCGGCTTGGCTAGCACTATGAGATTGGGTTTGCACATAGTTGACAATGGTATTGAGTTCGCTGCTGGTTGGGGCTTGGTTAAACCATGCCATCCATAATCCAATGGTTTTGGCGACCTCTGAATCTACAGCAAAGCGCGATACTTGCCCGTTATGATCTAATAACAATGTTCCTTGACTGACTTGTGCAGTAATGGCCATGCCCGATTGCCTTTCTGTTGGCGAGTTAAGCAGATAACAACCGGCCAGGGAGGCGCACGGTTTGCATCCAGTAGTGTTTTAAGTGATGCATGGCATCGACAAACACCGTCATATCACTGGGTTTGGTGACATAGCCCGCCGCGCCAAGACGATACACATCCAAGACATCCCGCTCGGCATCCGAAGTGGTCAACACCACCACGGGAATTTGACTCCACATCGGATGGTGTTTCACGGTTTTCAAAAACTCTTTGCCGTCCATCCTTGGCATATTCAAATCCAATAAGATCAGATCAGGCAACGCGGCAGGATGTTGTTCGAGGTATTGCACCGCATCTAAGCCATCACAAGCGTGATGGAGTGAGACGGGTAATTCCCCATTATTTAAAGCAAAGCGGATTAAGTGCATATCCGCTAGCTCATCCTCAACCAACATAATATTTAGGGCAGAAACAGGCATAGTGATTCCAACTTTTTGTGTGCGCTATGATTTGCATAGCATACGCAGCATATTTTGCAATAAACCCCACGGTTCCCCTGCTTCCGCCCCTTTGATACAACGATCAATCCGTGCACATTCACTCAAAGCATTGAGCAACTGTGGACGTGATAGCCGGCGCAAAGCAGGTTCAATCCAACGTTGACGTGCCCCCCACACTCGGAATTCACGCAACAACTCATTCATGGATCGGCCTTGTTGCCGACCATCGCTCACCCGAATTAGGGTGCGCAGCTCTTCTGCCAACGACCACAACACCAACACTGGGCTTTCGCCCTCTGCCGCTAAACCATGCAACATACGCAAGGTTCGGGCGGTATCGCCTGCCAGCCAAGCTTCTGACAAGGCAAACACATCAAACCGCGCTACATTGGCTACCGCCGCTTGCACCTCGGGCAAATCCAGTTCGCCGGCAGGATAGAGCAACGCTAATTTGTCGATTTCTTGTCGTGCTGCGAGTAAATTTCCCTCGACACGATCGACAAAAAACGCCAACGCTTCAGGGGTCATGCTGTGTTGTTGTGCTGCCAGCCGACGACGAATCCATTGTGGCAATTCGCGGCGGTCGATGGGCTGTGCTGCCAACACCACACCCTGTTTTTCTAGTGCGCTAAACCACTTGCTTTGTTGTTGAGCACGCTCTAGGCGAGGCAACAAAATCAGGACCAACGTATCAACAGGAAGCTGTTGGGCCAAGCGTTGTAGGGCTTCAGCGCCTTCGGTGCCGGGCTTGCCAGAGGGAATACGCAATTCAAGCAATTTACGGCTGGCAAACAACGACACACTCATCGCGGCTTCAAACAGATACGACCAATCAAAATGGCCCTCAACTGTCAAAACTTCGCGTTCTTCAAAACCCTGTTGCCGCGCGACAGTGCGTAGCACATCGGCAGCTTCGAGCGCGAGCAAGGTTTCCTCACCGTGGATTACGTACAACGGGGCAAGGCCTTGCTTGGATAAGGCAGTATTGAGCTCGTCAATCTTCAACTGTGGCATTAAGGACGACTCACCGCTTTCACCGCCGGCAACCGATACATTAACAGCGTGGTCGCTTCTTCTCGCATCATGCGCCAGACCAATTGTTCTTCTTGTTCCTTACCCAACACTGAACTATCGCTATACGGAAAATCGCGCCGCACCCATACCGTGACGGGCTCGCCAAACGCTTGGTTATTTTTCTTGAGCTGCACGCTGACACGATATGTCAGCTGATATTCGTTGACACGACCGGCGCGGTTTAAGGTCAGTAAGTCTTTTGCTTGTTGTTCTGACAACACGCTTAAGATGGTATCTGCTGCTCGTACATCACTCATCACGCTCACGCCTTTTTGCAAAGACAGTGAGCGGCTGAGTAGGGGAGCGATGGCGCTACCACTTGGGTTTTCAACATACACCGTCGAAAACGGCAAGGCAGGGCCAACTTGGCCTTGGCCACGCAAGTGGAAGCCACAGGCCGACAGCCCTAGCGCCAGCACCGCAGCACAAAAGGTGCGAAAAGGGAAAGCCATCGGCACATCACTCCTATGTGTTATTACGCTACTTAAAAAAGTTACACCACGATATTGACCAAACGCCCCGGCACAACAATGATTTTCTTCGCCGGTTTACCTTCCATAAAACGTTGTACGTTTTCGTTGGCAAGGGCGGCTTGTTGAATCAATTCATTGTTCGCGTCGGCGGCGACAGTGACGGCGCCACGTAACTTACCGTTGACCTGCACCATCAGTTCAATTTCTGATTTCACCAACGCCGAGGCATCGACCGCCGGCCATGCTTGCTGCAACAGGCTGTTGTCGCCACGCAAGGCTTGCCACAAGCCCTCGCAGATATGCGGCACAATCGGTGACAACAATAATGCCACAGCCTCTAACACTTCTTGTGCCAAGGCGCGACCCACTGCATCACTTAAATCGGTCTTTTGATAGCTGTTGAGCAATTCCATCACTGCGGCAATGGCAGTGTTGAACTGTTGCCGTACACCATAGTCATCGGTCACTTTTTGAATGGTGCTGTGCAACTGATAACGCAGCGCTTTTTGATCCGCAGACAACCCTTGTTGCTCACGGCAAGCGGCGACCACACCTTGTTGCACATGCTCGTGGACGATTTTCCACACGCGGCGTAAGAAACGATGTGCCCCTTCCACCCCAGCATCCGACCATTCCAACGATTGCGATGGTGGCGCGGCGAACATCATAAACAAGCGCGCCGTATCTGCCCCATATTGTTCAATCAATGCTTGGGGATCAACACCGTTATTTTTCGACTTCGACATTTTTTCAATGCCGCCAATCACCACCGGCTGACCATCTTGTTTCAAAATGGCACCCGTAATTTTGCCTTTGGCATCACGGGTGATTTCAACGTCAGCAGGGTTAAACCAATCTTTTTTGCCGTTGGCTTGCTCACGATAGAATGTCTCACATACCACCATGCCTTGAGTCAGCAATTTTTGGAATGGTTCATCGGTATGCAACAGGCCTTGATCACGCATCAATTTGTTGAAGAAACGGGCGTATAACAAATGCAAAATAGCGTGTTCAATGCCGCCAATATATTGATCGACGTTTAACCAATATTTAGCACGTTCATCGACCATCCCAGTTTGACAATCGGGGCTGGCGTAGCGGGCAAAATACCAGCTCGATTCGACAAAAGTATCCATGGTGTCAGTTTCACGTTTTGCTGCACCACCACACTTCGGACATGTCGTTTCGTAAAACTCAGGCATTTTTACCAATGGATTGCCGGAGCCATCCGGCACCACATTTTCTGGCAAGACCACTGGCAACTGATCTTCTGGCACCGAAACATCGCCACAGCTTGGGCAATGAATAATCGGAATTGGACATCCCCAATAGCGTTGGCGAGAAATACCCCAATCACGCAGGCGATATTGGGTGGTTTTCTCGCCAGCACCTTTGGTGGCCAAGTCTTGCACGATGGCAGTAAACGCCCCTTCAAAGTCCAGTCCATCGTACTTACCCGAATGCAGTGTTTGTGTCGCGCCAGGGTCTTTGCAGGCATACCAATCTTGCCATGTCGTGGGGTCAAAATCGGCATCGCCGCTGGTCAAGGTAATGACTTGTTTAATCGGCAGTTGATACTTATTGGCAAAAGCAAAATCGCGCTCATCATGCGCAGGAACGGCCATCACCGCCCCAGAGCCGTAGCTCATCAAAACATAATTTGCCACCCAAATTGGCAGTTTTTCGCCGGTCAGTGGATGTACCACATAAAGCCCTGTGGCCATGCCTTTCTTTTCCATGGTGGCTAAATCTGCTTCGGCGACCGAACCGGCTTTACATTCGGCAATAAAGGCGGCCAACTCAGGTTGGGTGGCGGCGGCTTGTTGCGCCAGTGGGTGTTCTGCTGCTACCGCCACATAAGTGGCACCCATCAAGGTATCGGGACGGGTGGTGTAAACAGACAACTCGCCTGCATGACCAATTGATACTTCATCATAGGCAAAGCGGATGTTGGCACCATAGCTTTTGCCAATCCAATTGCGCTGCATCGTGGCCACTTGTGGCGGCCAATCGAGTTTTTCTAAATCGTCTAACAATTCATCGGCGTACTTAGTGATGGCAAAGTAGTACATTGGGATTTCGCGTTTTTCAATCAACGCACCCGAGCGCCAGCCACGCCCATCAATTACCTGCTCATTCGCTAACACGGTTTGATCGATTGGGTCCCAATTCACCACCCCGAGCTTTTTATAAATCACCCCTTTTTCATACAACTTGGTGAACAGCCACTGTTCCCAACGGTAGTAATCGGGTTTGCAAGTGGTCACTTCCCGTTCCCAATCGATGGCAAAACCGAGGCTTTTCAGCTGGGTTTTCATGTAGTCGATATTGGCATAGGTCCATGCAGCGGGTGCAACTTGGTTGTTGATGGCCGCATTTTCAGCCGGCATCCCAAACGCATCCCAGCCCATGGGTTGCAAAACATTAAACCCCTGCATTTTTTTGAAGCGGGATAGCACGTCACCGATGGTGTAGTTACGGACGTGGCCCATGTGCAGTTTGCCGGAGGGGTAGGGGAACATCGACAAACAATAGAATTTTGGCTTGCTCAGGTCTTCCACTGCTTTAAACGCGGCAGTTTTTTCCCAATGCGCTTGTGCAGCCGCTTCAATATCGCGCGGGGCGTACTGTTCTTGCATGATGTAGTGAACCTAATGGAAAGAAAGAAAATCCAGCGATTATAGCGATTTGCATCCGCTTTTGCGGAATTGCGCAGCATGCTTTGTTGCGGCGCAAATTGACCTTTCGTGGTTTGCTCTCTAGATTGGCCACAGGGGGATAAAAATATCGCTACCCCACAGGTAAAACCCGCTCCACAAGAGCGAGGTGAATCAATCGCAATAAAGCCACCCATCTCGTTATCCACTTGATGAGGTTGGTTCACGAGGAGAAACACCATGATCCGAGAAACACTCTCTCTGGATGATAAGTACACCGCGCAAACTGGTCAGGTGTATATGACGGGCATTCAAGCCCTTGTGCGTTTGCCGATGATGCAACGGCAACGCGATCAAGCCGCTGGCTTAAATACCGCTGGTTTTATCAGCGGTTATCGTGGCTCTCCACTTGGCAATGTTGACCAAGCGATGGAAAAAGCCGAACCCCACCTCAAACCCCATCATATTCATTTCAAAGCTGGGCTGAATGAAGACTTAGCCGCCACTGCCGTATGGGGCACACAACAGGTTAATCTTTTTCAAGGGGCACAATACGATGGTGTGTTTGCCTTGTGGTATGGCAAAGGCCCCGGTGTCGATCGTTCCGGCGACGTGCTGAAACATGGCAATGCCGCTGGTAGTAGCCGTTATGGTGGTGTGTTAGTCATTGCAGGTGATGACCATGCGGCAAAATCCTCCACTTTTCCTCATCAATCCGATCATATTCTCGCTGCCTCGATGATTCCGGTGTTGAATCCAGCAGGGGTGCAAGAGTTTTTAGATTTTGGTCTGCATGGTTGGGCGATGAGTCGCTATTGTGGCTGTTGGGTTGCCATGAAAGCGATTTCGGATACGGTAGAAAGCTCGGCAGTGGTTGATGTGTCGCCAGAACGCATCACTACGCGAATTCCCGAGGATTTTCCGGTTCCAGAAGGGGGGCTCAATATCCGCTGGCCGGATCCACCGTTAGCACAAGAAGAACGACTGTTACATCACCGCCTGTATGCGGCGATGGCCTATGCGCGAACGAATCAACTGAATCGGGTTGTGCTCGACTCGCCCAACCCTCGGCTTGGCATTATCACCAGTGGCAAAAGCTATCTTGATGTCATGCAGGCCCTCGATGATTTGGGAATTGATGAGCGCCTAGCGGCTGATATTGGCCTACGGATTTTCAAGGTCGGGATGGTGTGGCCATTAGAGTCGGAAGGGGTGCGTCATTTTGCTGAAGGGTTGGAAGAAATTTTGGTGGTCGAAGAAAAACGCCAAATCATCGAATACCAGATAAAAGAGCAGCTCTACAACTGGCGTGAAGACGTGCGGCCACGGGTGGTCGGAAAGTTTGCCGAAAAGGGTGAATGGGCGTTGCCGCATGGTGATTGGTTGTTGCCAGCAGCGGGCGAGCTGACTCCTGCGATGATTGCTCGTGCTATCGCCAAGCGTTTAGAAACCATTTTTGATAGCCCGATCATTCATGAACGGCTGAAGTTTTATCAAGAAAAAGAAGCCCAACTGCAACAAAAACGCGAGGCGATTGCCCGTGTACCGCATTATTGTTCGGGGTGTCCACACAACACCTCGACCAAAGTCCCCGATGGCAGCCGTGCCGTGGCAGGGATTGGCTGTCATTACATGGCGACTTGGATTGAGCCGCATACTCAAACCTTTACCCAAATGGGTGGAGAAGGATGCACTTGGATTGGCCAAGCGCCGTTCACCTCAGAGCAGCATGTGTTTGCCAACTTAGGGGATGGCACCTATTTCCATTCTGGCCTGATGGCGATTCGGGCTGCGATTGCGGCCAAGGTTAATATCACTTACA
This sequence comes from Aquaspirillum sp., assembly GCF_055136605.1. Taxonomy (NCBI): domain Bacteria; kingdom Pseudomonadati; phylum Pseudomonadota; class Betaproteobacteria; order Neisseriales; family Aquaspirillaceae; genus Aquaspirillum; species Aquaspirillum sp. Next base: position 19,012 of record NZ_JBSQVP010000051.1, read on the forward strand.
AAATTTTGTATAACGATGCCGTAGCCATGACGGGTGGTCAGCATGTGGATGGGTATCTTGATGTGCCGATGCTTACCCGTCAGCTGGCAGCCGAAGGGGTTAAACGGATTGTGATTACCACCGACGAGCCAGAAAAATACCAAGGGGTGCAAGGCTTGGCGGCTGGGGTGGAAGTCTTTCATCGGCGTGAGCTTGAGCAGCTACAACAACAGCTGCGTGTGATTGCCGGCACCACCATTTTGATCCATGACCAAACGTGTGCGGCAGAAAAACGGCGGCGGCGGAAACGCGGCAACTATCCCGATCCCGCTAAACGCGCTTTTATCAATCATCGTGTCTGTGAAGGCTGTGGTGATTGTGGCAAAACTTCGCAGTGCTTATCTGTGTTGCCGCTGGAAACACCACTAGGACGGAAGCGCACCATTGACCAGTCTTCTTGTAATAAAGATTTCTCTTGTGTGGATGGCTACTGCCCAAGCTTTGTCACTGTCGAAGGTGGACAACTGAAAAAGAATGGCCAAAAGAGTTGGCCTAGCTTAAATGATATGCCGCCTCTGCCGTTACCACTTCTTCCCAGCACTCAGCAGCCCTACGGCATTATGGTTACTGGGGTGGGGGGCACCGGTGTTGTGACCATCGGCCAAATTCTCGGGGTTGCCGCACACTTAGATGGGCTGGGCATTTCAGTGTTGGATATGGCAGGCTTGGCACAAAAAGGGGGGGCGGTATGGTCACACATCCGCCTTGCTGATCAACAAGACAAGCTGCACGCGGTACGGATTGCAGCAGGTGATGCCAATGTGGTGTTAGGTTGCGACTTAGTGGTGACCGCGAGTGCGGAATCATTGGCTAAAATGCGGCGTGGGTTTACCCGTGGTTTGGTCAATCGCTTTGAAGCCCCAACCAGTGAGTTCACCAAAAACCCCGATGCCCATTTCCCCAGTCAAGCCATGCGGCAAACGTTGGTGGACACCCTTGGACAAGAATACTATGCCGACCTTGATGCCACCCGTTTGGCCATTGCATTGATGGGCGATTCGCTGGCCACCAATATGTTTATGTTGGGTGTGGCATGGCAAAAAGGATTGATTCCAATCAGTGAACAAGCCATGTTACGCGCCATTGAATTGAATGGTGCGGCGGTGGAGTTCAACCGACAGAGCTTCACTTGGGGCCGCTATGCCGCGCACGATTTGGCTAAAGTGGAAAGTCTCGCCTTTCCTCCTACTGTGGTAAAAACCTTGCCCTTCCCTCAATCGCTGGCAAAAATGCGTGAAGCACATGAGGCTTTTTTAACGGCCTATCAAAATCAGGCGCTTGCCAATCGTTACCACCATTGGGTTGAACACGTTCAAGCAGCAGAAGAACGAGTCAAACCCGGGTCGCGTCACCTTACCCGCGCTGCGGCTCGCAGTTATTTCAAATTGCTGTCGTATAAAGACGAATATGAAGTGGCGCGCTTGTACACCGATGGTGAGTTTGTCGCCGAATTGCAGCAACAGTTTGAAGGCGATTTCCACCTCTCCTTCTACTTTGGCACTGGCTATTTACAAAAATGGCTAGGCGGTGGCAGCGATAAACCTCGCAAATTCCGCTTTGGTTCGTGGGCTTTTTCTGCGTTGAAACTGTTGGCTAAATTACGCGGGCTGCGTGGCACTGCGTTAGATGTGTTTGGCTGGCAAGCAGAACGACGGGTTGAACGGGGATTGATTCGCGATTTTGAAGCAACGATGGCAAAAGTATTGTCTGAGCTGAACAGCGATAACCTTGCGCTTGCTATCGAGATCGCTGGCTTACCAGAGCAAATTCGCGGTTTTGGGCATGTCAAAGAAGCCGCTTTACACAAGGTCAGACAACAAGAACAAACGCTATTTGCTCAGTGGCACCAACAGACAACAGAACATCGTGCTGCGTAGTTAAAATTTAAACAAAAAGTCATTTGTGCCGGTTTTTGTGGATCATTCTGTAGTTTCTGCAGGAGATTCACAATGACCGGCTTTCTTTTCGGAAATTGGTATTGCGTTTCTCGTGTAATTTGCCCACCATGCCACAACACAGTTTGCTAAACTGTGCTATCGCGTCTTTCCAACAAAATCATGTTATTGGCGTAATGTGATCGCGTTCCGAAAAGACGACAGATTTAGTCGATCCTCAGTGCACATACGGAAACCGATACTCATGGGCAGCATCAATACAGAATACGCACAACTCATGCAGCAAACTGCCATTGCTGAAGGTCGGATTGAAATTAGCGCTTCTCTGTTGGCTAAAATCGATGCTGGAGAAGAAGGCTTTGGCGAATGGCTTAGTCATGCCAGACAAGCCGCGCTCGAAGGCGCACGACAAACCGCCCATCTTTTTTCCGAGCCGGCTTATCGCAGTTTTATGCGGGTAACCGTGGGTTTTCGCTTTGATCGTGAAAATGCCGCCATTATCTGTACGGCTAAAGCGGAAACACGCGGCGGCAATGGGGCAGATACCGAGGCACTTAGCGCGGTCAGCGCGGCGCTCTTAGCACTCTACACCCACTGCAAAGAAACTAACGAAGCGTTGCGGATTGCGCATATTCGGCTGTTGGATGAGACACAACACGACATCCTAACGCAGCAAACCCCATAACATTTCGCTTGCCATCACAATCAAAATACCAGCAAAGGCTTTCTTGAGCTGGGAGACAGGCAGGGCGTGAGCGATTTTGGCACCAATTGGCGCAACCACGGTGGTCACAATACACAGTGTTAATAACGCTGGCAGATAGACAAAACCCACCGAATACTCAGGCAGCTTAGCCTGTGACCATCCTGCAATCACATACCCAATGGCGCCTGACAACGCAATCGGCCACCCTAAGGCAGCGCTGGTTGCAATCGCTCTTTGCATGGCCACATTACACCAGCTCATAAACGGTACGCTCATCGAGCCGCCGCCAATCCCAACAAAGCTGGAAATCACCCCAATGATCCCACCAATCGACCATAGCCCTACGGCACCGGGCAAATCGCGTTCTGGCTTTGGTTTGAGGTTTAATAACATCTGGACGGCAATAAGATAGGCATAAAAAACGAAAAACCATTTCAAATCACGGCTTGGAATAAAGCCTGCAATTTGTGAGCCCAATAACGTTCCCAAGACCATCGCCGGCGCCATCCGCCGCACAATCGACCAATCGACCGCGCCATGACGATGATGTGCCCGCACGCTGGCAAAGCTGGTAAACACCATGACAGCTAACGATGTGCCAAGGGCAATATGTTGCACATGATCATGCATGCCGCTGGCTTCTAACATCCACACCAACGCCGGCACAATAATTAAACCACCGCCTACCCCAAGTAACCCCGCAAGAAAGCCAGCAACGGCACCGATTGCCATCAGTCCCAATAAAATTGATAGTTCAGGCATTGTCTCTTAGTCTTTCCGCCGTAATCGTAAACTAGAAAATACACGCCGCTCCCGTTCGGTAAGCACCGCATCTAAAGGTAAATCCCATGCTTCGGTTGGCACTGCCGCCACCTGTTGGCAGGCGAAGGCTACACCCACTAAACGGGGTTGTTGTAAGTGCTGATAATGGCGACGAAAAGCCAGCGTGGCATCATAAAACCCCCCGCCTTGCCCCAAGCGATAACCTTGCTGATCAAAACCAAGTAAAGGCATAAAAATGGTGTGCATCTTTTTAGCAGTGAGTGCCACACCTCGCAGTTCAACAATACCAAATCGGTTGCGATAGCCTGCTTGTTGTGGCCGCCATTCAGTAAATGATAAGCAACGGCCACGTTTTGGTACCACAGGAAGAAACACTCGACAGCGTTGTTGTCGGGCGAGGCTTAGTAACGGTTGTAACGAGATTTCACTGCCATACGCTTGATAAAGCGCAATCCGCCGCCCCGATTTGAGATAGGGACGTGCCAACTTTGCAACGCGTTGTGCCGCGTCATGACGGTGTTTTGGAGAGAGCGCCTGTCTGGCCTGTCGCAATTGCCGACGCAATTCACTTTTGTGGCGAGCAAGATCACTGGCTGCAGACACAGGGGGCTTATTTGACATGTAGGAAGGAGAAGTCCCCCGCGATTGCCGCGCCGGCTGATTCGCTTGAACCTAAGGTTCAATGTGGTTCCCGACGTTGTACTTTGGGCGCACTGAACTAGGCAGCGCGACACGCAGGTACAAATCAAGCCAGAAACCAGTCTGCGATTATTGGTTCAAAGGAATTTGTGCCTTTGCAAACAGCGCAGGGGACTAAAAAAGGTGTTCGATACTTGCTTAAAGACTCAATCGTGTGCCTCGTCGGCATCGGGATCAAGCACTTCGTCAATCAATCGACTCATGGCCTCTATTTTACCCTGAAATTGCAGTAAGTCTACATCGCTACCTGCAACCTTGGTGTGTAAATAGTCGTGAGTGATGTTTAATGCCGCTAATAGCGCAATTTTTCCCACATCCACGACACGCCCAGCCTCACGAATCGAGCGCATTCGCGCTTCTAAGAAGCGAACAGCTTCCATCAGCGCAGGTTTTTCGCCATCAGGACAACTGACATACAAACGTTGACCCAATAAATTGATCTCGACCTGTTGTATGCCCATTACACATCATCCTCTTCGGGTAATTGGCTGATTAAGTCAGCGATTTTGGCGCATGTCTCATTCAACCGCGCTTGTAAGTGGCGGTTGTCTTGGGTGGAGCGTGCGAGTTGCTGACGCAATTCGGCATTTTCCGAGCGCAATTGCCGACAGAGAGCGGCAAGCTGCAGCACTTTTTGGTGTAGGGTTTCGAGTTCAGCGTTCATGGGAGCGCACTATAAAGGGCGGCTAATTTAGCGTCAAACCTTGTCAATCACCCCTGACTGAAGTCAGGGGCTTGTCCCTGTACTAAGCAACCAGGAGACCCTGATGCTGTTCCGAGACTTTAGGCCGATTGACACCGGCCCTGGCGATGGAACGAATGTTCTTCGCCGCGTTCACATCCGCATGGTCGGTGTGTCCACAGGCCACACAGCGGAACTCTGCTTGCGATCGGCGGTTGGCTTTGGCCGTATGGCCACATGCTGCGCACGTCTGGCTGGTGTAGGCGGGAGAAACCAGCACGACATCCACGCCGGAAAGCTTGGCTTTGTACTCGATGAACGTGCGCAGCTGATGGAAAGCCCAGCCGCCCATCTTCGCCCGTTGTGCCTTGCGAAACCGTGTCCGAGCGCGGATGCCTTTGAGGTCTTCCAGGGCTATCCCGCGCTCGGTGCCTTTGGCCTTGGCAACGAGCGATTTGGCAATACGATGATTTTCGTTAGATCGAAATCTCCTCTCTTTACCACTCAAGCGCTTGAGTTGGCGTCGAATGTTCTTGGGGCGAAGCCCGCGACGCTTTTTCCCCGCAGCGGCTTTTTGCAAGCCTCGGCGAAGTGCGTGCTGCCGAGTGCGCACGGCTTCCACCGTATCGCCGCTGTAGCGTTGCCCGTCGCTGTCCGTGGCAAGGTTTGCAACACCCAGGTCCACGCCAAGGAAATCCGTAGTTGGTGTCTTGGTGCCGTTTGGCAGATCGACGGTCACCAACAAAAACCACTTCCCATCTTTGCGCCGTACCAGATCGGATTGTCCTTTGGCGTTGGTAAAACGCTCCTGTTGGTATTTGCCCATGATCACGGGCATGATGATGCGCCCAGAAAGCGTCAGCAGTGAGACGCGATCTGGCCCCTTGAAGCTCATAAGACGCTGGTCGTAGGGGATGGAGGCGAACGGCCTAAAGTGCGGACGTTTTCCTTTGTCGCGCTTGTAGGCTTCACAGACCTGGGCGATGCAACGCACCGCCATTTGGGCAGACAGCCCAAAG
>NZ_JBSQVP010000052.1:0-17747 GCF_055136605.1 Aquaspirillum sp.
ACAACTCATCACCCGCGACTGGCTCGCCGTTGACATCGCCGCCAGCAGCGAAGCCATTACCGCCATCGGTACGGTGATGCAGTTTGATGGCTGGGTGTAAGCGTTTCTAAATCTGATTTAGTGCAGAACAGCAGAAGTAGATTGGGTTGCCGGTGGTTGGCAACCCAATTTTTTTGTCAGAAATGCTAACAACTCATGGTGTGTCGCCCCTTCGGGGTGACAGCACCCTACCAACTGTAAGAGTATTTAATGTCTAGCTTGAGGCAATGCTAGTGGCTGTCATAGGACGCCCTAGTAAATACCCCTGCAAAAAATCACATCCCTCGGTGGTGAGTAGGGCTTGTTGAGTTGCTGTCTCGACTCCCTCGGCAACAACCTTCAAACCCAAACTGTGACCCATTGCGATGATGGCTTTGACCAGTGAACGGCTGCGGTCATTCCCTTCTATTTGTGAAACAAAGCTGCGGTCGATTTTCACGGTGCTGAGTTTGAAACGAGAAAGGTAGCTAAGAGAGGAATAACCGGTACCAAAGTCATCTAATGCTAACCCAACGCCAATATCATGTAGTCGCTGTAGCAAAGCCGGCATGTCAAACCCCTCGCTAGCAAACAGTGTTTCGGTAAGTTCCAGTTCAATTTGATTCGCGGCAACACCAAACCGGTTAAGGATAGCGACCAAATGCTGATCAAAGTCCTTTTGCATAAATTGACGTACGGATACGTTAATACTGACGACTGGCGGTGATTGCATTTCGTTTGACCATCGGGCTGCTTGTTGGATGGCTTCATTGAGTACCCAATCCCCTAAGTCGAGAATCAAAGCCGATTGTTCTGCAATGGGAATAAATCGTGCAGGAGAAACTGCCCCTGAGGTTGGGCTATTCCATCGTAATAAAGCCTCAACCTTGACCAGTTTGCCACTGTGTGCATCAACAATCGGCTGGTAAGCAAGCTGTAATTGCTCTGGTTGGTGTAATGCTAAACGCAGTTCGGATTCTAAGCGCAAGGCAGATGCCAGTTTTTCATCCATATCTGGCTCAAAGAAACACCATCCCCCTCTTCCACGCGCTTTGGCTTCATACATCGCCATTTCCGCGTGTTGTAATAAATTAGTAGGAGAATCCCCTTCCGAACCGGATAAGGCAATGCCAATACTGGCGCCAATCATCACTTGCAATGTGCCTTGTCGAATTTCTCGACTCAATTGTTGGCACATGCTCCGTGCGCGTGCTTCAATTGCTAAGATGTCGCTGTTTGATTGTATGTCTGAAATGACTAATGCAAATTCATCGCTATTGATACGGCCAAGTACATCACGATCTTGAGACATTGTCGCAGTCGTTCTTGTTCTGCCTGTTTGCGTTCTGTGAGATCGCGAATTTGTCCAATAACTATCGTTTGGCCAAAGTTCTTAAATGCTGAAACGCTAATTTCTGCTGGAAAGGCAGCGAGAGCAGACATGGGTTGAATCATTCTCTCTAATGCGATGGGTTTGGTTAACGCATCGGCTTGCGCCAATTTTTTCATTTCATGCAACATCGACAACGCTTCATCATGATCGTTGGCCAGCAAGGGAAGGGGTTGCCCAACTAATTTTTCCGGCTTGGAAAAACCTGCCATTTTGGCAAAGTGATCATTGCAAAATAACACCTTGCCTTGAAGATTGCTTGCAACTAAGGCATCGGGTAAGTGATGCAATACCTGTTGTAACCAACGATGAGACTGTCGTGCCGCGATAAAAACCAATCCTAAGGCTAAAACTAAACTCATACTCCAATTGAACACGGTATAAAAGAGGGGTTGGGCTAGGGTGGAACTGGTCGTGGGATCGACAATTGCTGGTACGATCAACACCATCGCTTTAAGAATAAAAATGATGCCTATCCAATATTCTTTTTGTTGTCGAGCGAAGGTAAATCCCGCCCAGAGATAAATCATCATCATCAATAAGCTCACCAAAAACCGAGCAATATCTTGGCTCATGCCAAAGCCGATGATGCCAATTGTTATTGTCATCAAGATGGTTTGTTGCCCGATGAAACGCCATTTTTGTATGCGACCGATGAGGGCTTGAGTACCTGCCAGCAGTAGGACGAGAAATAGCGCTGTACTGACCAGCGATACCAAGGCTAAAGGAAACCACTGTGAGTGTTGGTATTGATAGCCGGTCAAGCTGGCCACACCGAGGTTGAGATGTGCAATACCCCACAACAAGGCTGCGCGATTGAGACGATCACCGATCCAAACCATCAAAAATGCCAAGCCTAGAATACCGAATAAGATCGAGGCTAAGTAATAGTAATAAGGCATGGTTAGATCATCCCAATGGTTTGAAGAATCAAAATTCTCTTCCTGTTTGGTTGCTTTTACGATCAAAAAATCAATCTTTGTCAATTTTGTTATTGATCTCATTTTTTATCAATGAAAATTTCCATTACCTCTTTTAAGTTTTTGAGATGAAATGATTTTCCTTTTGAAATTTTTTGCTTTGTGGCCATCATCATCTGCTCTGTGACAAGAGGTGTGATTTTGGTTTAACTAATTTTAAATACTTGCCTTATATTAAATAGTTTTTTTGGCGTTTTTTTGCGATATTTCGCCCACTTTTGTTGTGAGACGTGACCGAAAAATATCGACCTGTCAATCTGCTGCACAATTTATGGTTATTGTGAACGGTCAGAGGTGAGTGCTTCGCCTCAAATAGTGCTGTCTCTATTCTTGTTTGAACACTCTTTTTAAATAAAATTTCTTTTTATTTTCAAGTGTTTATTTTTAATTTCGCCTCTCTCGCACCTAATTGGTGCCAGCAATTTTGCGACATTTAATAAACTTCTATAGAATGTCAAAAACAACAAATCTCTTTGACGGGCTTGCGCTGTGACTAAGAAAAGTTTTTTTCTTGACAAAGTGGCGTGAGTTTTTTGTCTAACTGCTCTATTCTTCCTCCGACGCACTCCCGTTCGTTTGCTAAAAGGACACCTCGCATCATGGCGCTTGTTAAAAAAACCCTGACTTCTTCCGCTCCCTCTTCTTCCTCCGACCGTCGCACCAGCCCGCTTGCCAGCCGTGAAGCAGATGCCCAGCGCAAACGTGCTCGTACCTTGGCGAAACAACAACAAGCGGCAGAACGAATTTCCTCTGCCACGACTCAGCTTGCCTCGGGCATTAACGAAGCTGCTTCGGCTGCAGAAGAGCTCAAACGGGCCGCTGACCAAATTGCGACAGGGGCAGAAGAAGCCTCGGGCGCTGCGCAAGAATCTCTTGCTGCTTTCCGCCAAGTTGGTGTGGCATTAGGCCGACAGTTAGAAAGCGCCAATCTGTCACAAACCAAAGTCGATGCCACACAAAATTTAATCGGTAAGGTATCGGGTGAAATTACCACCTTGATTGGCAATGTGGGGGTGGCGGCACAACGCCAAGCAGCCTCGGTGGACATGGTTGGAGAGTTGGAAAAACAAGCAGCAAATATCGGTGATATTGTCAAAGCCGTGGCGCGAATTGCTGACCAAACCAATTTATTGGCGCTAAATGCAGCCATTGAAGCGGCCCGTGCAGGGAAACATGGCAAAGGCTTTGCCGTGGTTGCGGATGAGGTTCGTACCTTGGCCGAAACCTCCGAGAAAAGTGCCAAACAAATTCAAGATTTAGTGGCGCAGATTCAAACCGAAGTCAAAGTGATTTCCGAGGGAATCAATACTTCGGCCAAAGATGTGCAGCAGGAAATGGAGAATGGCCGTGTGATTACCAGCCAGCTTGAGCAGATTCGCGCCGATACCACGGAGATGGCACGCGGTATTCAAGAAACTGCCGCAGGTGCTCAACAATCGAACGCCGCAGCCCTGCAAGCGCTAAAAGGTACTGAAAGTATTGCAGCAGCGGCTGAAGAACAATCAGCCGCAACAGAAGAAGCAGCAAAAACCATCGAAGAACAAACCCAAGCTTTGTCAGAATGTGAACAAGCGGCACAAAACTTGTCCGAGTTGGCAGAAGAGTTGAAAAACTCGACCGACATCAGCAAGAGCGCAGAAGAAGTGGCTTCTGCTGCAGAAGAATTATCCTCGGCTGTGCAAGAAATCAATCGTTCTAGCACGCAAATCATGGCTGCTATCGACCAAATTCGTAAGAGTGCACAAATCCAAGGTACCGCCACTGAAGAATCTGCTGCTGCCATTGGTCAAATTGAAAAAGGTTTGGAAATCGGTCAACAACGTGCACGCAATGCCAACGAAAAAGTGGAATTGATGATGCAAATGCTGACCAACAATAAAAACAGCATTGATCGCTTGGTCGAAGGCATCCATCGTTCGGTCGGTTCTTCTCGCACCAGCCTGAAACAAATCAAAGAGTTAGAATTGGTGTCGCGTCGGATTGATAAAATTGTCGATGCCATTACCACCGTCTCGATTCAAACCAATATGTTAGCCGTGAATGGTTCGATTGAAGCGGCGCGGGCGGGTGAATTTGGTAAAGGCTTTGTGGTGGTAGCAACAGACATCCGTAACTTAGCGCATGACTCAGCAGAAAATGCAGATCGGATTAAAGATTTAGTCAAAGCGGTACAAGATCAAATTGGTATCGTGTGGCGTGATTTAGAAGAAATTATCAGCGCGGCCAGTTCCGAAGCAGAAAAAGCGAAAACCGTGACGTCGGCTTTGGTATCGATTGAAAGTGATCTATCTGAAGTGGGCCGGAGTTCGCGTGACATTCTGAGTGCTGCGACTGAAATTGCTGCTGCCATTACCCAAGTTAAAACCGGTGTTGATCAAATTGCCGCCGCCGCACAAGAAGCCGAACGTGCTTCCGATGAAGCCGCTGCCGCTGCTAAACAACAGGCACAAGGCGCAGAAGAATTGGCTGCTGCGATTGAGGAAATTGCATCCTTGGCTGACGAGCTGCAAAGCGCGTAATGCTTCGGTGTGATCTGACTCAAGGAGCAGCAAAGTATGAACCATGATGAAAACGCCGTCCTCGCGCCGCCGCTGGCGGATGGCGAGGATGTAGACAATCATGATGCCGAGCACGACATTCGGCAGTTTGTGATTTTTTTGTGCGGCAATGAAGTCTTTGCTGTCGATATGACGCCGGTACAAGAAATTATTCGAGTGCCGGATGTGGTGCGGGTGCCTTTGGCTCCACCAACCTTAGATGGGTTGGCAAATCTGCGGGGCAAGGTATTACCCATTATCAGCCTCCGGCGCATTTTTGGCTTTGAGGAATGCGAACGCGATGATTCTAGCCGTGCTGTGGTGATCGATCAGGGTCAACCACTCGGTTTTGTGGTGGATCGCGTGAGCAGTGTGATTGGCGTGGAGCCTGCTCGGGTCGAGCATGTTGGCGCGCTCAGCACCACCATTAACACCGATCTCCTCGCTGGTTTGCTGAAAGATGTCGGTGGCTATCCGATGGTGATGGTGTTGAATTTTGAACGCCTGATCAGTAAAGAGTTTGCCGATATTGCTAACTTATCGCGTTCGATGGGACATGCTGCGTTCAGTGCTGCACAAGAAGACACTGACGAAGAAGAAAATAGCGATGAACTGCAGCTGGTCAGTTTTGAGGCCGCCCATCAGGAATATGCAATCCCAATTGAGCATGTGCAAGAAATTGTGCAAGTGCCTGAACATATTGTGCATGTCCCTCGTTCTGATGCCTATGTCCTCGGTGTGATGACCTTACGCAATCGCTTATTGCCCTTGGTGTCATTGCGTCGCATGTTCCATCTACCTAATCAAGACATGGATGAGCACAGTCGGATTGTGGTGGTGGGGATTGCTGGGATGTCGGTTGGTGTGGTGATGGATAGCGTCAACGAAGTTTTGCGCGTGCCGCGTGATCGTGTTGATACCATGCCCAAGCTGTTGGCAAAAGAAGGTCAACTCTCTGATATTTCGGCGATTTGCCGTTTGGACGGGGGCAAGCGTTTGGTGTCGATTATTGCCACCGATCATCTTTTCCGCCATTCCGCCATTCAAGAGGCTTTGAATAACGTGAACAGTAAACAAGACGCTTATCTGCAACAACATCACGAGCAAGACGAAGAGCTGGCTGATGATGAAGAGCAAGTGGTGGTGTTCCGCTTGGATAAGGAAGAATTTGGGGTACCGATTGAAAGCGTGCAAGAAATTGTGCGGGTGCCTGATGAATTAACCCACATTCCAAAAGCCCCTCCGTTTGTCGAAGGGGTGATCAATCTGCGCGGTTCTGTGTTGCCAGTCATTGACCAACGCCGCCGTTTAGGTCTGTCTACCATCGAGCGCAGTGATCGTCAGCGCATTATGGTGTTTTTACTTGATGGCGTACGCACAGGCTTTATTGTCGATTCTGTCGCGGAAGTTTTGAAAATCCATAAATCGGCGATTGAACCAGCACCAAGTCTGTCGAGTGAACAAGCACATTTGATTGGTCGCATCGCCAATTTGGAAACTCAAAAACGCTTGATTCAACTGATTGAGCCCAACCGTTTAATCAGTGGCGAAGACCGCGCACAACTGGTTTCCTTGTCCTAGCTTTGCCTCCCCCGCTTTGCCGCTGTGAAGTGGGGGATATCAACACACTATAACGACTATTTCGTCTCTGACCCAATGCGACAGAGGCGGCAACCACTTGGATATTTTTCATGATTAAGCTGCTCATCGTTGATGACTCGGCCCTGATGCGGCGTCAGCTCACCCGTTTGTTTGAATCTGAGGGCGATTTCATCGTGCGCGTGGCCCGTAATGGCCGTGAAGCAATTGAAGAAAACCTGTCTTTTCAACCAGATGTAATCAGTCTTGATATCAATATGCCAGAAATGGATGGCCTCACTGCCTTATCGTTATTGATGGCGCAGCGGCCCGTGCCGGTGGTGATGGTGTCGTCGTTAACCGAAAAAGGCGCGTTGGCAACATTCGAGGCATTGAATCTAGGTGCTGTCGATTTTGTGACAAAACCCGGCGGCACCATCTCTTTGTCATTGCAAGAAGTGGAAGCGGAGATTGTCGCCAAAATTCGCTCGGCAGCAAAAGCGCGGCTGAAAAAAGGCCGTGGGCGTACTGTTGTCGCTGCGCCACCCCCCGAACCTGCGCCAACGACCCGCACTTTCCCATCACGGTTGGTGCGGAATGGTGTGGTGTTGATTGGTGTATCAACCGGCGGCCCGCGCACCTTAGAAGATATTTTGCCCTTATTGCCAGCCGAATTTCCGTGGCCGGTGGTGGTGGCACAGCACATGCCGCCCAGCTTTACCCGTCCCTTTGCCGAGCGCATGAATAATTTGTGCGAATTAGATGTGAGCGAATTAAACCGCCCCACCACGTTGCAAGCAGGACAAGTGTATATCGCCAAGGGTGGGGCAGATGTGGTGTTGAGTGATCGTACTGGCCGCTTAATGGCCAATCCACGCCCAGAAAATCCACAATTGCTATGGCACCCTTCGGTTGAGCTATTAGGTCGTTCAGCGTTAGAGCATTGCAATCCAGAGCATGTGATTGCAGTGATGCTAACCGGCATGGGTGATGATGGGGCGGAGTCGTTCGCCGAACTTAAACGGCGTGGGGCACGCACTATCGCTGAATCAGAACAAAGTGCTGTGGTATTTGGGATGCCGGCGGCGTTGATTGCGCGTGACGGGGCATCCATCGTGTTGCCATCCGATCAAATTGCGAAACAACTGCTGTCTTGGTTGAGCTGAGAATAAGAGGGGATAAGAATGGCACTGATTAAAGCACAAATCATATCGGATGCTGGCGCTGAGGCTGGCTATACCTTAGAACAACTCCTGCAAGCGTTACAACACGATGAGGCAAGCTGTCGCCGGCAAGCTGCACGCGATTTGGTTGCCTATCCTGCTGCCAGTGCCGCCTTATTCAATCAACTGGCTCAAGAACAAGATACCAGTGTGCGCGAGGTGATTTTTACCTCGCTGACGCGAATTGGCAATGAAGAGGCCGTTGCTGGCCTGATTACCTGTTTGCGTTCTGAAGATGCCATGTTACGTAACGAAGCCATTGAAGCAATGAAGCAATTACCGCAGGAAATGGCACCGATTATGAGCCAACTATTACACGATCCTGATTCCGATGTGCGTATTTTCGCGGTCAATGTGTTGGAGTCGTTATGCCATCCCGAGGTGGAAAATTGGCTCATTGAAGTGATTAGCCAAGATTGTCATGTCAATGTCTGTGCGACTGCGGTTGACTTATTAGGTGAAGTCGGTTCGCCTCGTGCCCATGATGCGCTGCAGGCATTGAAACAACGCTTTGCTGGTGAGCCGTATATTCAATTTGCTGCTGATATTGCGCTCAAACGCATTGCCCACGTTTAAGGACGACATGCACGATGGCTGATTTGACCTTAAGCGACGATGATTTCTTTAAGTTTCGCGAATTTTTTTATCGCAAAACTGGCATTTTATTTGAAGATTCAAAACGTTATTTTGTTGACAAGCGTTTATTAGAACGTATCGCTGCCACCGGCAACGATAGTTTCCGCAGCTATTTTATTATGTTGCGTTTTCAAGCCTCTGGCGAAGAGTTACAGGCGCTGGTCAATGCCATGACCGTCAACGAAACCTATTTCTTCCGTGAAGACTATCAATTTGATTGTCTGACTCACTCGATGCTGACTGATATTATCACCCACCGTGATCATAACGAGCCGATCCGCATTTGGTCGGTGCCGTCGTCTTCGGGTGAAGAGGCTTATACCATTGCCATGTATCTGCTTGAAGCATGGCCGTATTTGTCGGAGTGGGATGTCGAGATTATCTCGTCAGATATTGATACCGACATTATCAACAAGGCAAAACAAGGTCTGTATTCGGCACGCTCGGTGCAGCATGTACCGGCGGATTTGCTGCAAAAATATTTCCGCCGCAAGGGGGATTTCTATCAAATCAATGACGCTTTACGCGAAGTGGTCGAATTCACGCGAGTGAATGTGATGGACCCAGCGGATATGCGTTCTTATCGCAACTTTGATGTGATTTTCTGCCGTAATTTATTGATTTATTTTGATGACTTGTCCAGAAAGCAAGCGGCAGAGGCGTTTTATGATGCGCTCCGACCGGGTGGTTTTATTTGTTTAGGGCATTCTGAATCGATGAGCCGAATTTCATCGCTGTTTCGTGTGCGGAAATTCCCCGAGGCCATCGTCTATCAAAAACCACATGAGGGTAAGCGATGAAACAAATCTTGGTGATTGATGATGCTGCCACGGTGCGGATGTATCACCGCAGTATTTTGGAACAAGCCGGCTATCAGGTCGAAGAGGCAGTGAATGGTGTCGAGGCGCTTGAAAAAGTCGCCCGCCACACCTTTGATTTGTATTTGGTCGATATCAATATGCCCAAACTCGACGGCTATGGTTTTCTGCGTGAATTGCGTAGCAAGCCGATGCCACAGGCACCCGCCATCATGGTCTCAACCGAAGCGGCGGCCAACGATCAAAAACTGGCCTATATCACCGGTGCCAATCTATATCTGATTAAACCGGTGCGCCCTGATCGTTTGCTTGCTCATGTCCATACCCTGTTGGGAGTGCCTCAGTCATGACGCCCTTGCTCGAACAATTCTTATCCGAAGCCCGTGATTTTTTACAGGGCATCGGGGAAAAACTGCTGCAACTAGAAGACCGTCCCGACGATAACAGCATCATGGGTGAACTGTTTCGCTTGGTGCATACCCTGAAGGGCAATAGCGGTTTATTTGAATTTCCTGAAATGACCCGCGTGCTGCATGCGGCAGAAGATTTAATGGATGCGGTGCGCGACCAACAAGTGCCCTATTCCGCGCCATTGGCCGATCAATTGCTTGAAGCGATGGATTTCGTCACAGAGTTATTAGATGAAATTGAACAAGCAGAGGCCATTTCTTCTCATCGAATGCCACAAGCGCAGCATTTTGCCGAAGCCTTGCGCAAACTGCTCCATGCCGCCGGTGAGGAAGCCCCTGCGGTTCCCGAACCTGCCGCCGCACCGACGACAAATGCCGTGGTGGATAGTGTGTTGCAACATCAGCAACAACGTTGCAGTGTAATGCCAGATGACATACGGCTGGCGCTTTATCAGCGAATGATGGCGGGGGAAACACCGCTGTGGGTGTGTTATCAACCCGAGGAAGAATCGTTCTATAAAGGCGAAGACCCTTTCTTTCAAGTGTTACAACTTCCGCAACAAGAATGGCAATGGGTGACCTCTCGCGAGCCATGGCCGGCGGTGGAAGAACTCGATGCCTATCGTTGTATCCTGAGCTTTGAGTGGATCAGTGGTCAAAATGAACTCGAATTGCGTGAACATTTCCGCTATGTCCCCGAACAGCTGACATGCACGCCCTTGCTGGCAGAGGCTTTGTTGCAAGTCAGTGGTGAAAGCGAATTGCGACCAGAATTGGCCGAATTTATTGGTCAGTTACAGCCACTGTTGGTACAAAAACAGTTTGCTGAAGCGGTGGCTGCGATTGAGCGCGCCTTACAGCTTTGTGCCCAAGATTTGCGGATTAGCTCGGCTTTGCGTTGGTTGGCCGTGGTATTGACACATCAACCCCAACGGCACGATTTAATTGAACAGCTGTTGGCTGTGTTGGCAGAGGAAAGCGGCAGTGTATTAGAAACCGTGTTGGCGGTGACACCACCGACCCCTGTACCAACGCCCACCCCCACCGCGTTGGAACAACACGCCGAAGACAGTGCTTGGTCTTTCCATGTGGTGTTGGAAGCACAACGCGAAATTTTAACGTTGCCCGACCGTCCTGCTTGGTTGGCGGGTCGCTTGCAATCGGTTGCCCAGAGTTTGGCAGCCGCCTTGCAAAGTATGAATCTGCAGGAACAACTGCCGGCTTTAGAACAGGCTTTACAAGCAGCATTAGCCCAGCAATCCCCTGCCCCATTGCTGTATTGTGTTGACCATGTCTTGCAAGGGCAAGAGCCGCATAGCCTTGAACCCACTGCCGCCGTTATACCGCCACCGGCGTTGCCATCCGCTGCCGTGGTACCACAACAAGCCCTTCCTGTAACTGCAAAGCCAGTGTCAGAAGACGACAATAAGCCGCTGGCACGGCGCAATGAAGAAACACCCTATGCCACACCGCGTACACTCAAAGTCGAACAAAGCAAAATTGATCGCCTGATGAATTTAATCGGTGAGATGGTCGTGGCAAAAAATGCGCTGCCTTATTTGGCAGGGCGAGCAGAAAGTGTGTTTGGCAGTCGCGAGTTGTCACGCGAGATTAAAGCGCAATACTCGGTGATTAACCGCATTGCTGAAGAAATGCAAGACGCCATCATGCAAGTGCGGATGATGCCGGTTTCGTTTGTCTTCCAGCGATTTCCGCGTTTGGTGCGGGATACCGCCCACCGCCTTGGTAAAGAAGTGCATTTGGTGATGGAAGGCGAAAACACTGAAGCCGATAAAAACATTATCGAGAGCTTGGCCGACCCGTTAATTCACATTGTGCGTAACAGTCTCGACCACGGTATTGAAATGCCTGCTGAACGGCAAGCGGCAGGTAAGCCAGCCGAAGGCCGGTTAAGTATTCGTGCCAGCCAAGAAAGCGACCGTGTCATTATTGAAATCGCCGATGATGGGCGCGGTATTGATCCACAGGTTATCCGTCGTAAAGCCTATGAACGTGGCTTGATTGATGAAAACGATTTGGAACGCTTAACCGATCAACAAGCGATTGAGCTGATTTTTGCCGCTGGATTCTCCACTGCTGAAACGGTGACCGACCTATCGGGTCGTGGAGTCGGCATGGATGTGGTGCGTACGGCCTTGGCGCGGGTGAAAGGGGGCGTCGAATTATCGAGCGAAGCCGGCAAAGGCACCCGTTTGCGCTTATCGTTACCGCTGTCGATGGCGGTGACCAATGTGATGATTGTTGAATCGGATCAGCAAGTGTTTGGTGTGCCGATGGATGCGGTGGTCGAAACCGTGCGCGTGCCGCGTGAGCAAATTCGTTGGATTAAACAACGGCAAACGACTGTATTGCGTGGGCGAATTGTGCCATTGGTGTCGTTGAATGAACTATTGGCTTTGCCAACGCCGCAACGCATGAATGCCGATGGTGAATACGCCGCGCTGGTGGTGCGAATTGATAAAGACCATCTCGGCATTTTAGTGGATGATTTCCGTGAGACCGTTGACATTATCCTCAAGCCTTTAAGTGGGGTATTGAGTGGGTTGGCCGGTTATGCCGGTTCTGCGTTGTTGGGGGATGGTTCGGTGTTGATGGTGCTCGATCCGAAGGAGCTCGTGTAATGGCGATCAGTTTTCGTAAAAACCTTGCTGTGGTCAGCGATACTCTGGGTGTAGAAGACGCTGATGCTTTATTAGAATGGCTACAAAAGCAGGCAAAAGGTAAAATCGATCTTTCCGCCTGCACCCATCTACACTGTGCCAATTTGCAAGTTTTGATGGCACTGCGCCCGAGCATTCATGCTTGGCCTACCTATCCACCTTTGGCGCGTTGGTTACAAGCCGCCCTACTGTAAGGAGAATTTTTCCATGACAAAAACGATTATGATCGTTGACGACTCTGCAACCATGATTATGAGTTTGCGTAACAACCTAGAAATTGCCGGTTTTAAGGTGGAAAGCGCCCAAGACGGTTCACAAGCCTTAGCACGTTTAAAAGCAGGGGTGAAGCCAGACCTGATTATCACTGACATCAATATGCCGAATATGGGGGGGCTGGAGTTTATTCGTGCCGCCCGTGCCCTGCCAGGGTTCCGCTTCATACCCATTTTGGCCTTGACCACCGAAAGCCAACAAACCAAACGCGATGAAGCGAAGAAGTTGGGAGCAACGGGTTGGTTGGTCAAACCCGTTGGTGGTGCAGACTTGTTAAAAGTCATTCGCCAAGTGTTGCCGGGAGCCTAAACACGGTGAGGGCTGATACAGCAAATTCATTCTCAAACTCGCCAGAGCCGCAGACCTCTTTTGAAAAAACTCGCCGTTTGCGTCGCAATATGGCCGTGATGACCTCTGGCGTGAGTCTTTTCATTGGCGTTTTATTTTATCTGACCCACGATATATTCAGCCGGCTGGCGCTTGATGTTGGGATGGATCCCACCTTGCTGTTATCAATCATGGTGGTTATCGCGGTGCTGGCAACAAACTTTGTTGCGGCTAGGGTGTTTTTGCGGCGCAATTTTCGCTTGGCAGGCGGGTTGGGAGAAACGCTAGATTTATTGGAAACAAAACAAACGGCGCTTGAGAAAAAAGAACAGCTATCACACGAGTTGATTCAACAAACCACTCAACTGGACAGTATGTTTCATGCCAATTTACAGCGCGCCATTGATGACAGTGAATCTTCAGCGCTACAAATTATGTCCGATGTGCGACAGCTGAATGATATGGCAGTGCAACTGGTGAATTATCTACAAACCTCGAATCTGAATGCCCACAATATGGAGGACGAGATTCAGACTGGGGTGGACTATATTCGCGATATTGGCCGCTTTGTGGAAGAGTTACCGGATAAAATTCGCCACGATATGTCGGCTATCCATACTGCCTTACAGGATATTAAACGGCTGGAAGGCTTGGCCGGTAGTATCAAAGAAATCAGTGATCAAACCAATTTATTGGCGCTGAATGCGTCGATTGAAGCGGCCCGTGCCGGTGAAGCCGGACGTGGCTTTGCCGTGGTGGCGGATGAGGTACGCAAATTAGCGGTGCGTTCGACCACCGCAGCCGATACTATCGAAGCCGGTTTGAATCGGGCATTGTCTGGGGTTGAACGTAGCCTATCCTTAAACTTACTAGGTGACTCAAATAAACAGCTGATACAAGCGTCGAATGCGGTGTCAATTATCAACCGCTTGCAAGAAAACTACGATGACATGCGGCAGTTCTATAAGACCTTGTTCACGGTGGTGAATCGCCACAATGTCAATATTGCTGAGCAAATTGGCGAGGTGATGGGACTGTTGCAATATCAGGATGTGATCAGTCAACGCCTGGGGCGGATGCAATCGGTGTTGCAAGCCAGATTAACCAGCTGTGAACAAGCCGAAGACTATGATCATCACTTCGATCATGCGCAACTGCTTGAACAGTGGCAACAACTGATTACCGACTATCGAGAATATGAGTCACATCATACTCACCCGAAAGATCAGCCAACAAGCGGTGGGGCTGCGGCCTCAACACCGAATATTGAGCTGTTCTAACTGATTTGCCTTTTTGGATGGCTGCTAATGGATACCTCTTCTTTGCTGAAACAAGCACTCGATTATCGTGCGGATAGTCTGTTACAAGACTGGACATCGCATGTAATCGCACATTGGCACAGCCAGCATAGCCTAAACGACTATGAACAACATAATCTGCAACAGCGGATGACGGTGATTGTTCAAGCGCTGACGCCGATTTTGCTGCGTACACCGGTTGAGCGTTTTGAATTTGACCCCGAGTGTGCCTTAGCCGAAGAAGTGCGGTTGTTGGTCGGTGAACAAGCCCGATCAGGCATTCAACCGGCACAAACCTCGTATTTAATCATTGCCTTAAAACAAGTGCTGACACAGCGGTTGATTGCTGTGGCCCCCTCGGTTGCTGAACTATCCGCTGCTTTGTTGTGGCTTGAACAAGTATTAGATCGTTTGGCGCTGTTTAGCTTTGAGGCCTTTGTTGAAACCCGAGAGCGGATTATTGTGCAGCAGAGCCTATCGCTGATGGAGCTCTCGACGCCAGTGTTACGTCTGTGGCACCAAGTGTTACTGCTGCCCTTGGTTGGGGTGTTGGATACGGCGCGCGCGCGTCAACTTACCGAGCGTTTGCTTGAAGCGGTCACTCGACATGAAGCCTTGGTGACCATTATTGATGTCACCGGCGTACCGGTGCTTGATACCAGCGTGGCACGTCATCTGATGAAAACCATTGATGCCGCCCGTTTATTGGGCACCAGTATTGTGATGACCGGTATCAGTCCTGAAGGGGCACAAACTTTAACTAAGTTAGGGATCAGCTTTTCGGATGTTACCAGCCGCGCTTCGTTACGGGCAGGGATTGCCGAGGCGTTATATCTGGTAGGCCGGCGTATTTCACCGATTGGGCAAAATGGGGATGTGAAACCATGAAAATCCCCATCCTGCGCCTTGGGCGCATTTTGTTGGTGTCGATACAAATCGACCTCACCGACAATGATGCCATGCAGTTTCAGTCCGACTTGGTCAATTTGGTGGCGGAAACCGAGGCGTTAGGGGTGGCGATTGATATCACTGCCCTCGATGTTGTGGATTCTTATATGGCACGAGTGATTAACGATACCGCGAGTATGGTGCGTTTGCTTGGGGCCGAAGTGGTTATCTGTGGCATTCAACCGTTTGTGGCGTTGACTCTCGTTGAGATGGGGCGCGACTTATTCGGTGCCGATTGTACTTTTAACCTCAGCCAAGGCATGGATAAGCTTCATGCCAAGATTGCGTTACGGGCTGATGCACGTTATCTCGAGGAAGACGATGCTTGGCCCTCAGCTCAGTGAAACCCTGCCCATCAATAATGCGATGGATATTGTGAGTGCGCGCCGCACAGCGCGTTCTTTGTGTCAACAACTGGGTTTTAGCAATGCCGATCAAACGCGGCTTGCCACCGCTGTCTCAGAACTCACCCGCAATGTCATTCAATACGCAGGTCATGGGGAATGTCTTATTGAAGACTGCTCGGACGAACTTTCGCGCCGGATTCGAGTCTGTGTTCGAGATTGGGGCCCCGGTATTGCTGATGTAGAACAAGCATTGCAAGATGGTTTTAGCACCAGCGGTGGACTAGGCGCTGGCTTGCCCGGGACACGGCGTTTGGTCGATGAATTTACCATTCTCTCTGATCATGAAGGTACACGTGTTACTATCGTATTGACCCGTCCTTATCGTATGCGTTAAGGATGACGTTGATTGCACTGCCAGCATTAAGAAGTGTATCCATGTGTTTTTATGCACCTGTCTCTGTCGAAGACCCCCATCTTGTGAAAGTGCCTGTGAGCAGTGAAATTCATATTATGGAGGCCTCTCGCCGCGCGCGGTGGTTAGCCGAAGAAATGGGGTTTAATCGCATTGCGGCCTATCATATTGCAACGGCAGCATCTGAATTGGCGGCCAACTTATTTTTTCATGGTCGGGGTGGCACGCTATCAGCCTTTATGATTCAAGACCCTGCGGTTGGTTTGGTGTTGTTGGCAGAAGACCAAGGGCCCGGTATCGCTGATTTAGCATTAGCACTGACCGATGGTTACAGTACAACAGGCAGTTTAGGCTGCGGCTTGCCGGGGGTGAGGCGGTTGATGGATCAATTTGATATTTGCAGCGAGCTTGGTGCAGGATGCCAAGTACAGGCAGTGAAATGGTTAATTCGACAATAACCACACCTCCATTAAACGGCCAATTTGCGTGGGCCTGTCGTCCCCAATACGGCGAAACCGTGTGTGGCGATGGCGTCGGCTGGTGGCCATCGGCACAGGGCTGGGTGTTTGCTTTGGTCGATGGCTTAGGGCATGGTGAAGAGGCTCGCATTGCGGCTGAATCGGCATTACTCACGGTACAACAACAACTGACACAGCCACTCACCACATTATTCACTGAATGCGATCAGGCGTTGTTTTCGACCCGTGGCGCTGCACTGGCGGTGGGCCGTATTCAATGCCACGGCAGCCAATGTGAATTTGAACATGCGGCAGTGGGTAATATCCGAACCGTACTATGGCGTGATGGAAAAGTGCGGCGTTTTGGCGCGGCACGCGGCATTGTCGGGGCGGGGTTTTTCTCGCTGTATACCGAAAAAATGGGGTTGCAACGTGGTGATTGGTTGCTGTTTTACAGCGATGGTATTGCTGAGGCAGCGCCATTGACGCAAACCTTACCCGACCGTGTGCCAGATCAGCCATTGGCTGAGCAATTGCTGGCGCAGTGGGCTGATGGTAAAGATGACGCTGCTTTATTGTTGTATCGGCATGAATAAAACCTTATTAGCACAACAATACAGTCACATTGTGCAGCGCGTGGTGCTGCAACAGGATCCGTTGGCGATTGAGATGGCGTTGGCGGATGCCGCTGAACTTGGGCGGGTGTTGGTGCAACAAGACATCCCACCAGAAGAACTGACCGAGTTTCACCATCTCGCCCTACTTGAATTGACCAAACGCTTTCCTGCTTTGACCTTGGCCGAGGCGGCACAGCAACTGACGGCGCCGTTAATGGAAGCGTTGATGGCTTACAGTTTGGCGTTCCGGCAACAGTTAGAACACCGCGCTCAAGAAATGATCAATGCGCGTTTAGAACAGTCCCGCCGGTTAGAAGCGGTGGGCACGTTGGCTGCTGGGATTGCTCATGATTTTAATAATATCGTGGGCGCGATTTCTGGTTTTGCTGAGTTCTTGGCAGAAGATCTACCCGAAACCACCCCCCAACACGGCTATTGCCAACGTATTTTGCAGGGCAGTGCCCGCGCCCGTGATTTAATCAACCGCCTGTTGACGTTTGCCCGCACCATGCCGAATCAAAAACAGCCGGTTGACGTGGTGCGTGCGGTGCATGACGCAGTGATGTTGTTGCAGGCCTCGTTGCCGCCCAATGTCGAGTTGCGTTGGCATACCACACTGCCTGCTGCGTGGGTGATGGCGGAACCGTCACAAATTCAACAGTTGATTCTTAATTTGACTATTAATGCGGCGGATGCGATGGCGGGGCAACAGGGCCTGATTGACATTCAGCTAGATGTCGCCTCTCCAACCGCAGATGACGCTTCTCTACCCACTTTGCGTTTAACGGTACGCGAT
>NZ_JBSQVP010000053.1:0-16351 GCF_055136605.1 Aquaspirillum sp.
ATCGCCGACCACACGGAATAACGCCCTCCCACCCAATCCCAAAAAGGAAAACAGTTCTCGGGAGCAATGCCAAATGCGGTTGCCGCAGGGATATTGCTGGAAACAGCAACGAAATGTTGTTGTATGGCCTCAACACTGCCGCCTTGGGCCAAGAACCATTCTCGGGCGGCTTGTGCGTTTAGTAAGGTTTCTGGAGTGCTGAAAGACTTGGAAGCAACAATAAATAAGGTTTCTGCTGCATCCAAGGCTTCTAATGTATCGGCGAGATGTCGCCCATCGAGATTCGAAACAAAGTGCAATTCTACTTTGCCAACTGAATACGGTTTGAGGGCACGTGTGACCAACATTGGCCCGAGGTCGGAACCACCGATACCAATATTCACGACATGTCGAATCGGTTTGCCGTTATGTCCCCGCCAGTGTTGTTGGTGAATTTTTTCGACAAATTCACCCACGCGTTGTAATACCGCTTGGATTGACGGCACGATATTCTCACCATCAACACGGATATCACTGTCCGCCGGTGCGCGTAGCGCGTGGTGCATGACGGCACGTTGTTCACTGACATTGATGGCGTCACCTGCCTGTAAACGCTGCATCCAATTGGCTAATTCAGCGGTATGAGCCAACTCAATCAATAAATCGCGTGTGCGTTCGGTGATGCGGTTTTTTGAATAATCCAGCAACAAGCCGTCTAACCGTAATGAAAAACGCTGAAAGCGATCTGGCTCGGTGGCGAATAAATCGCGCATGTGGAGATGACGGGTTGCACGTTGGTGTTGATGCAGTTGTACCCACACCGAGGAAAGATTGATTTGACTCATACACAACAAGTTTTAGAGGTTAGGGGACAAGGCGAATGAAATGTTCACGATAGTGTTTCATCTCTTCGATGGATTCGTAGATATCGGCTAGGGCTTCATGGCGCCCTTTTTTAACCACCCCTTTTGCCACATCAGGACGCCAGCGCTTTGCCAGCTCTTTTAGGGTCGATACGTCTAAATTGCGATAGTGAAAATAATCTTCCAGCGTTGGCATCCACCGCGCCATAAAGCGTCGATCTTGGCAAATCGAGTTGCCACACATGGGCGACTTGCGTGCCGGTACATATTGGCTGATAAAGGCCAACATCTGGGCTTCGGCTTCTTGTTCGGTGAGGGTAGAGGCTTTCACCTTATCAATCAGGCCACTTTTGCCGTGGGTGTTTTTATTCCAATCGTCCATCGCGTCTAACACGGTGTCTGGTTGATGAACAACCAACACCGGCGATTCGGCAACTGTGTTTAGATTGGCATCGGTAATCACCACCGCCAGTTCAATAATGCGGTCGCGGTCGGGGAACAGGCCAGTCATTTCCATGTCTAGCCAAATGAGATGGTTTTGATCTTGCGCCATAGCGGTCTGTCCTTCAAAATCTTCAAATTGTCGCACACATTTTAGGTCAAGCAGCGCCCATTTATGAACGATACCCTGTCCGCTTTTCCTTTTACGGTGGTTTTTTTGTCTTTGTTGGGTATCTCATCTGTTGTGCAGAGTTATTTAGCGTATCGACAACGCCGTCATGTTGCCGCTTATGCAGGGCGGGTGCCCCGTCTGTTTGCCGCGCATATTCCCCCTGAACAGCATGAAAAAGCCGCGCAATACACCCTTGCCAAAAGCCGCTTGGGTCAGGTTCAGCTGGTATTCCATACCCTGATGGTGCTGTTATTAACCTTAGGTGGTGGGTTTGAGTGGTTGCAACAAATATGGGCAGGACTTCTACCGCAGGGCATTGCCCAACAAACCGTAGTTTTACTCTCGGTCTTTGCTGTGTTACAGCTGGTTGAACTGCCATTTCTCTATTACTCCCATTTTCACCTTGAAGCCCGTTTTGGTTTTAACCGCCTGTCACGTCGTCTATTTATCCTCGATGTCTTTCGCGGTGCATTATTGGGTGGGGTGTTAGGTGGAGGTTTGATGGCTGCGTTGTTGGCGCTGATGATCTGGGCTGGCGAACTGTGGTGGCTGTGGGCGTGGCTGTTGTGGGTTGGGTTTTCTATTTTGCTGATGGTGATTTTTCCGCTGTGGATTGCACCGTTGTTTAATCGTTTTACGCCGCTGGCTGACGCGGTACTCAAAGATAGGGTGGAACAGTTATTACAGCGTTGTGGTTTTGATAGTCAGGGCATTTTTGTGATGGACAGTTCAAAACGCTCTGCTCATGGCAATGCCTATTTCACTGGCTTTGGTCGTGCTAAGCGTATCGTGTTTTTCGATACGTTATTAGACCATCTTAGTCATGACGAAATTGAAGCCGTGCTGGCGCATGAATTGGGGCATTTTCATTATCAACATATTCGACAACGGCTATTCGGCAGCATGGTTTTTAGCCTGTTGTTATTTGCGGTGTTGGGGGTGTTAGCCGATACCCCTGCCTTTTATCAACAGTTAGGGGTCGCCACGACTTCTGCGGCGGCTGCACTATTTTTATTCAGCCAATTATTACCGCTATTATTGTTCCCACTGACCCCCATTTTTAGCGCATTATCACGGCGGCAGGAGTATCAGGCCGATGATTTTGCCGCCCAATATGCACCGGCAGCCGCATTGATCAGTGCCTTAACCAAACTGTATCGGGATAATGCTGCCACATTAACGCCCGATCCACTGCACTCCGCTTTCTATGATTCACATCCCCCCGCCACCGCACGGGTGGCTAAACTGCAAGGATTTTTGTCTTGAGTCGTTCCCCCGCACGTCCTTCCCGTTCTTTGCATGATGCACAAGCAAAAACCGCTGAACTCACCGGTGTGATTGTGAAAAGTCATGGCCGCCGCTTTATTGTTGAATTGGCCGATGGCATCTGTTATGACTGTACCACTCGCGGCAAGCGTACCGACTATGCCTGTGGTGATGTGGTGTACCTAACAATTGAAAATGCCGAACAAGGGGTGATCAGTGGCCATGAAACCCGTTCTTCTCTGTTATATCGTTCTGATGCTTTTCGCAGCAAGATTATTGCGGCCAATGTGTCGCTCTTGGTTTTGGTGGTCGCGCCCGTGCCAACGTTTAGCGAGGAATTGTTAGCGTGCTGTTTATTGGCTGCAGAAGCGGCTGGTATAGAAGCACGCATTGTGTTGAACAAGGCCGATCTTCCCGAAGTGGTTCAAGCACGACAGCAATTAGCCCCCTTTGTTGCCTTGGGCTATCCCGTCCTAGAGTTATCTGCCTTGCAAGATGTTTCGCCATTGCGCCAATGGTTACAAGACCAGACATCGGTATTGGTTGGGCAATCCGGCATGGGAAAATCAACTTTGACCAATGCCTTAGTGCCTGAAGCGGCGGCACGGGTAGGCGATATTTCTGTGGCGTTAGATTCGGGACGACACACAACCACCCATGCACAGCTTTATCATCTTGATGCTAGCTCACACTTGATTGATTCTCCCGGCTTACAAGAATTTGGTTTGCAGCATATCGAGCCGTTGGCTTTAGCCGGTTATTTCCCCGATTTTCAACCCTTCTTGGGGCAGTGCAAATTTCATAATTGTTTGCATTTGGTTGAACCCAGTTGTGCACTACAGCAGGCGGTACAGCGTGGTGAATTATCAGAAAAGCGTGTGGCGTTTTATCAGCGTATTTTCCGCAGTTTACAAAAAACACACTAAATCTGTACTTGGTGGATAAGCATAGCGTATCCACCCAAAAATCAACTGGTGTAGAGCCCATGTTGGGCTGCTGAAATTTGGCAACCCAACACAACGACTTAGCGTGATTTCATTTGGTATTTTTTCTCGAGTGCAGCCACGCCCCAAGCCAATAACAAGGTCAAGCCAAGGTAGAGGAAAGAAATGGTGAGGTAGGGTTCCCAATAGCGAGAATACACCCCTGCCACCGTACGCGCTGCAAAGGCCAACTCTGCCAAGCCAATCGCCGACACCAGCGAGCTATCCTTTAACAGCATAATGGCTTCATTCCCCAGCGGCGGTAACATGCGGCGGAATGCTTGTGGAATGATGATTTCCTTCATCGCTTGACCATAGGACATGCCCAATGAACGAGCGGCTTCCATTTGTCCTTTGTCAATCGACTGAATGCCGGCACGGAAGATTTCAGTGATGTACGCTCCAGCGTTGAGCGTTAATGCCAGCAAACCAGATAAAAAGGCACCATAGTTTTGCCGTAATTCGCGTGCGCTATCGCCAGCAATCAGTAAACCATCGACTGGATGGACTAACATTGGCATCAGTGCAAAGTGAATCAGCAAAATTTGTACAAATAGCGGCGTACCACGAAAAAAAGTGACATAGGCAGCAGCGGGTAGCCGCACGCCAAAACGCAATAAATAGCGTTGTGCCCCATGTTTGGCATCAGCCAAACGCGCCATGCCCATCAATAAACCAATTAGCGTGCCAAAAAAGACCGCGATGAGGGTAATCATCAGCGTCATCTTGAGGCCATTGATGAACAAGGGCATGTATTCGATAATCATCGCCCAGCGAAAGTCCATAGCGTTCCCCGTTTTTTATGTGGTGAAAAAATTAAAAGAAGCGCAACCGGGATGACCGGTGCGCTTCCAATAGAGCAGAGAAAATGGGGTTAGCCCGCTTTTTTCTCGCCAAACCACTTGGCGTAGATCTTATCGTAAGTGCCGTCTGCTTTAATGGCTTTCAGTCCTTCGTTAAGTTTGCCTAAGAGTTCTGCATTGCCTTTTTTCACTGCAATACCGTAGAACTCAGGGGAGAAGCTTTGATTGTCTTCAATCAGGCTCAAACCAGCGTTGGCGTTGTTTTGCAGATAGTTAATGACCACACCATTATCCGCCACCACAGCCTGTACGCCGCCACTCTCCAGCTCTTTCATCGCCAATGGCGTGCTTTCAAAGCGTTTGATGTCTTCGCTGGTTTTGCCTAACAGCTTTTGTACCACTTCATCACCGGTAGTACCGGTTTGAACGCCGACTTTTTTACCTTTCAAATCATTGAAAGTTTTAATATCGGTCACCCCTTTGCCGACAGCAATCAGCTGGCGTGCTTCAAAGTAGGGTTCGGTAAAGTCCATCGATTGTTTGCGCTCGTCGGTGATGGTGACGGCAGAAATCACGATGTCACGGTCACCTTGATCCAGCGTAGCAAAGATACCTTCCCACGGGGTGTTGACGAATTTAACTTGAATACCCGCTTTTTCTGCGATGGCACTCAAGACGTCAATATCAAAGCCTTGGACTTCTTTTTTCTCATTTTCAAACTCGAACGGTGCATAAGCGGCATCCGTTCCAACGACGTAGGTGCGTGTTTCAGTTGCAGCTGGCGCAGCGGGGGCAGCTGCATTATCAGCAGGTTTGGGTTCAGCACTCTTACCACATGCTGCCACAAAGGCACTTGCTACCAGCGCCATTAACAGCTTTCGTCGTGAAAATTCCATGGGGAAACTCCCTGTGTCGTAACACATCAAAATATTGAACATCTGGTGACACGTCAAAGACGGTCCCAGTCAGACGGTGGTAATATAAATATCACCTAAGTAGTTCTTCAATCATTAAATGCAATTTTTCTCTACCTTTTTGCTAAAAACTGCTGATGAAACATTTATACAACGTCCTTCTCGTAGTTTTTTGCACTGCAATGATGCCTGTGGCGTACGCAGAAGATGCGCCATTGCCAGGTGATTTCGTGCCACAAGTGCAAAAAAAACGCCCTGCTGTTACTCGTACGGCCTCACCTAGCCAAC
Source organism: Aquaspirillum sp. (assembly GCF_055136605.1). Classification (NCBI taxonomy): domain Bacteria; kingdom Pseudomonadati; phylum Pseudomonadota; class Betaproteobacteria; order Neisseriales; family Aquaspirillaceae; genus Aquaspirillum; species Aquaspirillum sp. The sequence goes on from NZ_JBSQVP010000053.1 coordinate 5,710, forward strand.
CCGTTGCAGACAAAAAACCGACTCAACGGGCAGTAAGAAAGGCTGTGACTAAGAAACAGCCAACCGTTAACAAAGCGAAAAAGGTCAAAGCAAAAGTCACGCCCAAAAATCAGCGTATGCTAAAAGCGCGTGCTCAATCTCAACTAAAAGGCAAACTCGCCAAGTCGGTTAAACCTTCACGTCAAGTTGTGAAAAACAAAGCCGCCTTGCGAGCACAAGCGGCCAAGAAAAAAGCGGTGGTAACAAAAGCAAAAATACGCCCTGCAACAAAAATCGCCAGCAAAAAAGCCCCAGTTACGCGGGCGAAGACTGCGCTTGCTGCTAAACAGGTCAAGAAACCCACGGTAGTGAAACGCTCGCCTGCTCAGGTACGTCGTGCTGTTGTGAAAAAGAAAGCGATCAACAACGCGAAAAAACCGTTACTAAAAACCAGTAAAAACAATAAGGTAGCTAAAAAAGCTGCTGTGGTGAGAAAAAAACAAGAAAAAGTGCTTGCTAAAACCAATAAGCGCTGACATAATGAACTTCTCTTCAGCGCCGGTGTAGCTCAGTTGGTAGAGCACCTGACTTGTAATCAGGGGGTCGCGAGTTCGAATCCTGCCGCCGGCACCACAGAATCAAAAAGTGATGCTTAGCATGACTTAAAAAACCCAGCAAAAGCCTTGTGCCTGCTGGGTTTTTTGTCGTTGGTGCTTTCTGTTGATAACATTTTGGATAAACTGTGATTTTTCCATGATGTTAAGGTAAAACAGTGAGAGCACGTCGTTTATCATCATCAATCCCAGTGATTTCTTTTGAGCTTTGTCCTGCAAAGACTTATCTCCACGCAGAGACAGGAGATGTGCAGCTTGGCAGATCCGTTTTTAATCATTGTCAAATCGTAGGAGAAGTTGCAAAAGCATTGATGAGTCACTATGCCTTTGCGATTGATTTTCCTGCGGGTTCTCATCTTGTTGCCGCTTGTCACGATATTGGCAAAGTCAGTCCCTATTTCTACGAAAAGTTAAGACAAGCTTGTCACAAAAATTCCCTTGAAAAATTGCCAGACATCACTCCAGAAAAAGAATCCCAGTGGGGTGGCCATGCAGGAGTGAGTCAAATTGCTGCACAGGCAATGGGAGTTAGCCCACTTTTAGCGGAGGTTCTTGGCCAGCATCATGGCTTTCGACCTGAAGTAGGTAGCTATTCGGCAGAGGCTGAAGTGTTTGGTGGTACCGGCTGGCAGCAGGAAAGAGAAAAGTTAGTTCAAGCCTTAAAAGAAACACTTAATGCAAATTGGCCAATTGTGTCGGATCCAGTACAAGCACGTTTGCTAGCGGGTCTAACCAGCGTGGCAGACTGGATAGGTTCTGGCGCTTGGTTTGAAGATCCACAAAAAGATTGGCGGCCTTTCATTCAATCTGCACTAGATGATGTGGGTTTTGTCCCGCCACTTATTCGCCATAATCTTGATTTTCATAAAATCTTTGGATTTTCTCCCCGACCATTACAAGAAACGCTTTGTCAGGCAATTAGCAAGCCCGGTGTCTATGTATTAGAAGCACCAATGGGTCAAGGAAAAACAGAGGCTGCTTTATTTGCTGCGTATCAAATGCTTGTGTCAAAACAGGCAATGGGTATTTATTTTGCTTTGCCGACTCAACTTACCTCTAACAAAGTTTATGAGCGTTTTTCCGATTTTCTTGAAAAGATTTTGTTACCAAATTGTCGCCATCGCCGTGGTTTATTGCTTCATGGACAGGCATGGTTATTAGACACCGAAATGGGTGAGGAAGGTCGGCCCGGTGGTGCATGGTTTAACCAAGCAAAAAGGGGACTATTAGCTCCTTTCGCAGTAGGAACTATCGACCAAGCGCTGATGGCAGCCATGAATGTCAAACATGGTTTTGTGCGTGCCTTTGGGTTAGCAGGCAAAGTTGTGATTCTAGATGAGGTACATAGCTATGATATGTATACAGGAACTATTCTGTCTGAATTAGTGAAATTGCTGCGTCAGCTTAACTGCACTGTCATTGTTTTGAGTGCAACCTTAACTCAGCGTAGGCGAGAGCAACTATTAGATACTTCAGTAAAGAACCATGACTACCCATTGGTTTCTGCCTTGGCACATCAAAGTCACCTAGTCGAAATTTCAACAGAACCGCCCGAAAAACGAGAAATTAACCTTAAGTTTCTGACAAAAGATGAAGATGCGATAGAAGAAGCTTTATATCGTGCACAACAGGGGCAACAAGTTCTTTGGGTGGAAAATACTGTTGCACAAGCACAGCATTTTTATCAAATTCTTGCTGCCCGAGGAAAAGAACTCAATGTTCAATGTGGTCTATTACATTCTCGTTTTACACTCAGTCATCGTCAATCTAACGAAAACAAGTGGGTTAACTTGTTTGGTAAAGAGAACTGGCAACAAAGATGTTTACAGGGCCGGATCTTGGTTGGGACTCAGGTTGTTGAGCAATCATTAGATATTGATGCTGATTTTTTGATCAGTCGTTTTGCTCCAACCGATATGTTGCTACAACGCCTTGGTCGTTTATGGCGACATCAAAACACACCAAGACCAAAGGATGCACGACTAGAGGCATGGTTATTAGCACCAGATTTACAAGCTGCGATTGCCTCTCCCCTACAAGCATTTGCTAGCACTGCTTCTGTGTATAGCAGCTATGTTTTATGTCGTAGTTTAGAGAGTTGGCAATGTCAATCTTCGATCTGTTTGCCGGATAATATTCGACCACTCTTAGAAGCCACCTATTGCGATAGAAATGAATCTGGCGACATGGCACGTTGGCAATATGAACTTGAGCATGGAGTCCAGCGTGGAAACTATCGGCAAATTGGGCGCCAAGACTTGCAACGGCTGGCGCACGGTACACTGGCGACTGCTGGTAACACGCAATCAGATCATCATTGTGCAACACGATATAGTGAACAAGACAGTATCGACGTCCTGTTATTAACAGCGATTCGCTATTTACCAGAAACACAACAAACACAGCTGACCTTATTAGATGGGTCTACCTGTTGTTTTCCAACTCAACGTCATCAATGGCCAGCGGCAAAGTGGCGAAAACTGACCATCCGGCTGATGCGCGAGCTGATTCAACTACGTCCTAGCCTTGCACCTCCTGCTTGCCAAAAAGCGCAATTGGAAAAATTGGGATTTCAACATTTGTTTTACCTCGGAGAACGACAGCATGAAGAATCTTTTTTGCGTATTGGCTTGGTAAATGAATGTGACAAGGTTAATATGCCTTTTGAGCAGATGATGGAAAATAAGTATGACCACACTTACCGTGATGACTTAGGTTATCAGGTACTGAAATCTTCTTGAGAGCGACACAATGCAAAACCGCTTTAACCTGATAGATGAACCGTGGCTGCCAATAGCCGACGTGGGCCGAGTAAGTTTAACCGAGTTTTTTACCCATCCAGACTATCGAGCATTAGGGGGTTCACCCGTACAAAAAATAGCGCTGTTGAAATTACTGCTGGCCTTAGCCCAAGCTGCGGCAACACCACATGATGAGTCAGCATGGCTGGCGATGGATGAACAAACATTGGCAGCGCGTTGTTTAACCTATCTTCAACGTTGGCGAGATGCCTTTTTCCTCTATGGTGAAAAACCATTCTTACAAGTTCCGGCAATTCAAAAGGCAGAGTGCAAAAGTTATGGAACTGCACTTCCCGATGTCTCTACTGGCAACACCACTGTATTGACACAAACCCAGCAGGAAAAACCTTTAGATGACGCGGATAAAGCATTGTTATTAGTCGAACAAATGGGGTTTGCGCTTGGTGGTAAAAAAACAGATAACAGCGTGGTGCTTACCTCTGGCTATCCAAATAAAACCAATGCAAAAGGAAAACCATCTTCTGCCAAAGCGGGGCCTTCAGTAGGGTTTATGGGTCTATTGCATAACTTTGTTTTAGGCGAAACACTGTGGCAGACCCTGCGCCTTAATCTCTTCACTCAGCAAGATATTCAGCAAAGTGGTTTGTATCCAGGTGGAGTTGGACGTGCAATATGGGAGGAAATGCCAACGGGCGAAGACTGTTCGATTGCACGTGTTCATAAAACAACATTAATGGGGCGTTTAGTACCGTTGTCCCGTTTTTGTCTGTTTACTGACAATGGTTTGCACTACAGCGAAGGAATTGCACATCCAGATTACAAAGTCGGGGGTGTTGATCCCTCAATTGCAGTTGATCGTCGCGCCAAAGAGCCGAAAGTGTTATGGGTCAATCCCTTGCGTCGTCCTTGGCGAGAACTCACCGCGTTACTCGGTTTTGTTGAGTCTCAGCAAAATACCTTTGATTGTCTGCAGCTACGAGTTGCAGTACGGCATGCCAAATTAGTCAGTGACTGTTTTGCTATTTGGTCAGGTGGGTTACGTGTCAGCAGTAACGCAGGTGAGCAGTATGTATCTGGAGATGATGATTACGTTGAATCGGTCTTTTGGCTTTATGCCTCAGAATTAGATGGTGAATGGCTAGCCAATTTGCGTGGTGAAATTGATGTCCTCAATGACTTCTCTAAATTGCTATATGGCTGTGTAATCAGTTATTACAAAGAACAAAAAGTTGATGGTAAAACCATAGCAGAACAAGCCACGGCTTTGTTTTGGCAATTGTGTGAACGAGAAGCACAAACCCTCCTTCATGCTTGTGAGCGCAGCCAAGTGCAACAACGCTTCCAATTACGTCGTCGATTTGCTGACAATCTACACCATATTTTTAATACCCAATGCCCACAGCAAACGGCGCGACAACTGGATGCGTGGGCAAAAAGTCGTCCTAATCTTCGTAAATACCTGCATCTACAACAGGAGGCCGCATGAGTGAGAATAAAAAACCTGATAAGGCACAACAGTTCATCCGCTATGTCCTAGATAACTGTCTGCGAGATAAGGGTTTTGCTGCACGGTTACGGCGTGCTGATAACCCTGCCACTGAGTATCAAAGTTGGGAGCTATTAGCCACATTTAACATCCCTATTGAATTCGATCACCCTCGATTACCTTATTTATTGGTGGCTGCTGCGGTTGCTCGTGCAAAAGCAGATCAAAATGGTTCATGCTCTCTTGGTGCTGCAATCGCGGCGTGTTATGAGGAAGGTGCTAACAGTGATCAGGCTAAAGCAAGATTACGTCGGTTATTAGCGTGTGATGATACGGCTGAAGTGTGTCGGATTCTGCGTGGTGTTCTCTCTCTTATCCAAAGCAAAACGCGCCAGACGCTAGATTATGAGCGTTTATTAAAACAGTTATTACAGTTTGGGCGAGATAATCAACGGGTTAAAGCGCAATGGGCACAGGAGTTTTACCATAGACCTGTAGAAGAGGAACAAGTATGAGCCAAACCCTGTTTGCTAGCGTATTACGGCTCAATCGACAGGATTGCCACGCATTACGAATAACCGATCCATATTCGTTGCATCGAGTGGTGTATAGCTTATTTCCTGATATTCGCAGTGAGTTGGATAAACAAACCAGCGAAACCAGTGGTATTCAGTTTGCGGATTTAGGGGGCGATTTTCATGGCCGTGATGTGCTTTTGTTATCTAATCGCGAGCCAATGGAGAAAGTGGATGGTCAGTATGGCGAAATCCGTACACAGCCACTACCAAACCATTTTTTATCCCATCATCGTTATCGTTTTAAGTTAATTGTCAATCCTACTCGCCGAAACAACAGCACTAAAAAATTAGTACCAATTCGTCAGCGTGATGAAATTGCTGCATGGTTTGTTAAACGTGCTCAAGCTAATTGGGGATTTATTGTAGAACAAACCCAGTTACAAATTGACCGTGTTGAGGTGTTGCGTTTTCAAGATAAATCGCAGCGCAATGTGACGCTTGCTCAAGCGCATTTGCAAGGCACATTACAAGTTATTTCGCCCGATCTCTTCGCTGCAAGTTTTGCCCGTGGGATAGGACGAGGTAGAGCTTTTGGTTGTGGCCTATTACAAATTGTTCCTCTGATTAACCCCTCTTCTAACGCCTGATAAGGATGTTAAGTCATGCTTAAAAATACCCGTATTGAGTTTCACATTTTGCAATCTTTTCCCGTCACTTGCTTAAATCGTGATGATGTTGGCGCCCCTAAAACAGCGATTATTGGCGGTACCACACGTGCACGGGTGAGCTCGCAATGTTGGAAGCGTCAGGTACGCTTGGCCATGAAAGACTTTGGTATCAAATTGGGTGTGCGAACCAAAAAAGTTGAGGCGCTATTGCAACAGGCCTTAGTGGATGTGGGGGCAGATGAGGTCGCTGCGACTGCATGTGCTCAGAAGATGGCCGAGACATTAAGCGACGATACCTTGCTGTTTTTGAGTGGAACTGAGGCGGCGGCTTTTGCGGATTATGCGAAGGCATTGGCATTTGATGCCAGCAAAATCAAGGATAAGGATTTAGCAAAGGTTGCAAAGAAAGCATTGAGTTCTGCTGTCGACGCCCTTGATATTGCGTTATTTGGTCGAATGGTGGCGAAGGCTGCCGAGATGAATGTTGAAGCGGCTGCGAGTTTTTCTCATGCAATTTCAACACATAAAGTCAGTAATGAAGTTGAGTTTTTCACTGCGTTAGATGATTTGCAAACAGAACCCGGGTCGGCACATATGGGTAGCTTAGAATATAACGCTGCCACTTATTATCGTTATATCAGCCTCGATTTAGGGCAACTCGCACAAACGCTAGGTGAGGGACAACTTAAACAAGCGATTGCTGCTTTCACTCAGGCGTTGTTTGTTGCTGTACCGTCTGCACGTCAAACGACACAGTCGGGCGCGTCTCCATGGGAGTTTGCCAAGGTTTTCGTCCGTCGGGGACAACGCTTACAAGTGCCTTTTGAAACAGCGATTAAAGCGCAAAATGGTGGTTATCTACAGCCTAGTATCGCGGCATTGAAAGATTATTTGGCTAAAAAAGAAAAATTATCTGGTTCTTTGTTCGGCAAGGTTGCCGATTTTGAATGGGGGGAAGATGAGAATTTTTCTATAGATGATTTAATTGCTGGCTTACAAACTCATGTTGAGTGAGGGTAAAGAATGAGCAACCCTTATTTGTTGTTATGGCTAGAAGGGCCATTGCAAGCATGGGGACATGATTCGCGTTTTGGTCGCCGTGACAGTTTGCCTTTTCCAACAAAATCGGGGGTTTTAGGTTTGTTGTGTTGTGCTCTTGGTGCGGGTGGGGCACAGCGTGATTTATTGGCTCAGTTGGCGGATTTAGATATGCAGCTTGTAGCATATACTCCAAAAAACAACGACAACAAACCTAGTTTACGTCAACCATTACTACGTGATTTTCATATGGTGGGTAGTGGTTATGATGACGCGGATCCATGGCAAAATCTACTGATTCCAAAAACAAGTGATGGCAAGAAAGCGGTAGGGGGAGGGACAAAAATGACCTACCGCTATTATCTTCAAGATATGGCTTTTGCTGTCGTGTTGGAGGTTCCAACAGAACAAGCGGATGCCTTTGCCGAGGCATTGCGTTGCCCTGTATGGGATGTTTACCTTGGCCGCAAAACTTGTGTCCCTACCGAGTTGGTGTATCAGGGTATTTATGTGGATACGGAACATGCACTGAAATTTGCTGATGAATTAGCTTGTGTGAAAAACCGTGCTCGTAGTTTTTTTGTACGTCAAGGTGCGCATGATGGCGAAGTCATCACCTTAAACGATGTTCCTTTGCAATTTGGCCAGGACAAGCGCTATCGCGATCGTCAAGTCACGGTATTTTACTCTGAGGAGGATTCAACATTATGAGCCAAATCCAGCGCCTGCTAGTGAAGGTGACTCGTGAATCTTTGCCACAAGTAAAAGATAAATATCCATTTCTTTACCTAGAACGTGGGCGGCTGGAGGTTGATGATAGTAGTGTGAAATGGTTGGATGCTGATGGGCAAGTGATTCCTTTGCCCATTGCAACGATCAATACATTGCTACTCGGGCCAGGTACAAGCATCACCCATGAAGCTGTTAAAACAATGGTTGCCGCAAATTGTTCTGTCAGTTGGGTCGGTGAAGATAGTTTGCTGTTTTATGCAGCGGGGTTTTTACCCACTGCAGATACGCGTAACCTTAAACAGCAAATTAAGCTTGCTGCCGATGAAGAACTTGCCTTGGGTGTTGCGAAACAACTTTTTGCACGTCGTTTTCCAGATGCTGATCTGGAGGATAAGACTTTGGCTTCTATGATGGGCATGGAAGGACAACGAGTCAAAAATCTTTACCAAGAGAAAGCCGAAGAATATCAAGTTGGCTGGAAAGGACGACAGTATGTTCCTGGTAAGTTCGAGTTGGGTGATATCACTAACCAGGTTCTAACTGCTTGTAATGCTGCCCTCTATGGCATTCTCTGTTCTGTTGTTCATAGCTTAGGCTATTCTCCTCATATTGGTTTTATTCACTCAGGTAGCCCATTGCCTTTTGTTTACGATCTTGCTGATTTATATAAAGAAAATTTATGTATTGATCTGGCCTTTTCTCTCACTAAAGACATGGCTGGTCGTTACAACAAGCACATTGTTTCTGCTCAATTTAGAAAACGTGCACTGGACATGGATTTGTTGGATACAGCAGTGTCCGATATAAATTCACTAATGCGAGGAAAACATGGTCATCGTCATCGCAAATGAACTGCCTCCTGCTGTTCGTGGACGTATGAAATTATGGTTCATAGAACCACGGGCAAATGTTTTTGTATCTGGTATTAAAGATTCTGTTGCACAAACCGTGGTTGACTATCTGGTAAAACATTGCCCCGTTGAATCTGGTGTAATGATCTATGTTTCGCAGCCTAAACCACCTGGATATCGTATAGTCACGATTGGAACACCAAGAAAGCCGCAGACCACAATTGATGGATTGCAATTGATAGTAGAAACCCTAAATTCCTCAGAACTACAATAGCTAGTATAATAGTAGTATGCTCAGCACAATCTGTTGCTGTCTTCCCCACGCCCGTGGGGGTGTTTCCTCATCTCGCTCATCGTCTGAAATCTGTGCTTTGTCTTCCCCACGCCCGTGGGGGTGTTTCTGAGTTAAATCCGGCTGCTAACGGCCTGATTCCGTCTTCCCCACGCCCGTGGGGGTGTTTCTCTTGAACGGCCATTGCTGCCTTTCGTCGCTTGGTCTTCCCCACGCCCGTGGGGGTGTTTCCGATTAGACTGTGAGCCGATAACGTGGAACGGGGTCTTCCCCACGCCCGTGGGGGTGTTTCTCGCTACTTAGCTCAATGACGCAAAGCTATGGCGTCTTCCCCACGCCCGTGGGGGTGTTTCCGGTGAAGCGCTTCAGGAAATCGCAAACAAGAAGTCTTCCCCACGCCCGTGGGGGTGTTTCCAACACGCAAGCGAATGCCGCATCCTGCAGGGCGTCTTCCCCACGCCCGTGGGGGTGTTTCTTTGAAGATTACGTTAGAAAATGGGCGAATAAAGTCTTCCCCACGCCCGTGGGGGTGTTTCCAGGTCCGTCCATTGATGATCGGGTGCGCGTTTGTCTTCCCCACGCCCGTGGGGGTGTTTCTCTGTCGCCACGCTTTTAGTTGATGGTGGTCACGTCTTCCCCACGCCCGTGGGGGTGTTTCTCATTCGCGACCTTGATGTGAGAACGCTTGAAAGTCTTCCCCACGCCCGTGGGGGTGTTTCTCCGAAGGGTTTTCGGTATCAAACTGTGATGGCGTCTTCCCCACGCCCGTGGGGGTGTTTCTCACTAACACGCCCAAGATTGGCTAGTTCCTGCGTCTTCCCCACGCCCGTGGGGGTGTTTCTTATAATGCAGCGATGATGGCTTTGCAGGCAGCGTCTTCCCCACGCCCGTGGGGGTGTTTCAATGGATGAAAAGTCTGTATCAGAATATGAACTGTCTTCCCCACGCCCGTGGGGGTGTTTCTTTGGCTTGTTCGCGCAATGCGGCCATGTTGGTGTCTTCCCCACGCCCGTGGGGGTGTTTCCGCTAAATTAAGCGTGTCAACCCAAGGGAGATTGTCTTCCCCACGCCCGTGGGGGTGTTTCCGCACTCAAAGCAGCAGGTGTTATTGCCGGTGGGTCTTCCCCACGCCCGTGGGGGTGTTTCCGTCTGTTGCGCTGATGTCAGATAGCGACACGCGTCTTCCCCACGCCCGTGGGGGTGTTTCTTAAGTTTGAAAACACTGAGCCAGCCAATGTCGGTCTTCCCCACGCCCGTGGGGGTGTTTCTCAACACCGTCAACGAATCCGTATTGCTCAATGGTCTTCCCCACGCCCGTGGGGGTGTTTCCAATTCTCTTGGTACAAGAAAGGGAAGATTGGCGTCTTCCCCACGCCCGTGGGGGTGTTTCCTTTACGCGATCATTTCGCGGGTCTTGCAATGCGTCTTCCCCACGCCCGTGGGGGTGTTTCCGGCGACTCTATGCCGAGCAGGGTGCGGATGCGGTCTTCCCCACGCCCGTGGGGGTGTTTCTTGGTTAATTTTTCAAAGCAGCAAGGCAACGGAGTCTTCCCCACGCCCGTGGGGGTGTTTCCCTCTCTAACGATGGCTTGTTGTGGGCTGTTTGTAACGGTCAAATTTTTTGAGACACCAAGATCGGTTTTTTTGTTGCCATGTTCCGCTCGTAAACTGTTGGCGGTAGATTGCCTCGAGCGGAGTGTAG